>PFHO01000048.1 GCA_002782345.1 Candidatus Moranbacteria bacterium CG_4_8_14_3_um_filter_34_16 | reverse complement strand
AGAAATGGCATAAAAGCGAGAAGAATAAAATACCTAAGACTAAGTTCAGCTCCAAACGGCGCAAAAACTGTCCATAATGACAAATTAAACAGAATCAAAATCATGAAAAATTCCCTTTTTTCATTATTTTTTTTAACTTTTCTAAATAATAGCCAATAACCCCCGCCTGAAAATATGATGACAGAAATAATTTTAGCGATATGCTTCAGCCATTCAAACGAATTATTCATCCTTCTTTTTAATCTCTTAAAATATTTATCCGCCAAGGGAAAATCACAGCTTTCTTGATCTGCATACGGCACAAGAATCTTAACATTCGCTTGCGCCTGACAAGAAAAAACGAAAAGCGAATTTCTCCAAAGAGCGCTTTGTCTAGTTGATTTACCAATTATTGCGTTTTTAAACTCCAAAAAGTTAGCCCCGCCATTTTTTATCTCACTTGCAAATTGAGTACTATTTAGAATTAAAACTATCAAAGCAATCAATGCGATACCTGAAAATTTAATGCGCTGATTTTTGAATAAATATATTGCCAATACTAAAGATGCAAAAAGCATGCCAAATAAAAGCAATGCATGGAGTTGTATACTTATTCCCAAAGAAATACCCGTTAGAATAATCCATTTGGATTTTTTATCTGACCGGCTAGAGTATAGCCTAAGCACACAATAAACAAACAGCATACTAAAAAATTGTGCTGAGTTAGGATTCCAAGCAAAACGAGAATATTGCACCGTGAAATATGCCACCGCATACAGCGCGGACAATATCAATGAGATATTTTTTTTAAAATATTGTTGTGCTAATAGATATAACAATGGTATAGATAAAATACCGAAAAACAAATCCGGATAAGCCATTTTATCCGGAGTTGCCCCAAAAATTTTTGCACTTAGATATTGAAAATAATAGAACGCCGGACCAAGTTGAAAAAGTGTTCCTCCGGCCACTGGACCCAAAAGCGGGATATTGCCATTTTCAATCATATTTCTGACAACGCCTGCATCTCTGGCTTGATCGGAATTAAATTTCAACCAATCGGAAAAATGATAGGCACGAAGAAAAATACTTATAATTATAATAAGAATGAGCGCCAATAAATATTTAACTGTTGAATTGATATGAAAAATTTTTCTAAACATTAATATTGTTTGTCTTTACAATAAGCCTATTTTTAATTATATTGTATACATAAAGATTGTCAAAACTTAGTCTCTTTAATAAAAATTATGTCTAAAAGAACAATTCATATCCTAATAATTATTGTCGTTATAGCCACCAATCTTTTTTTTGGCTTACCTAGGATTTCCCACTTTACTGCCGGCGATGAAACGCTTTGGTCCTATGATCGAGTTCCGAAATTTTGGCGTAGTATTGCTAAAGGAAACTGGCGCGGAACAAACTTGTGCGATAAACCTGGAATCACCCTGGCAATGATTTCCGGAGCGGGATTGCCTTTCATCCCCGATCCAAGAGATTATGAAAAAATAACTCGATTGCCAAAAACACCCGAGCAACTAGCTATGATTGAAAAAATTTATTTTTCCCTTCGCCTTCCTGTATATTTATTTACTCTCGCCTCGCTATTTATTTTTTATTTTTTACTCAAGCGACTACTCTCCGCAGAAATCGCACTGTTATCAGTAATATTTATTGGATTGTCCCCAATTCTTTTGGGAATTTCACTTATTGTCAACACTGACGCAATCCTATGGATTTTGATGCCTATCACTTTGATTAGTTTCCTAATTTACCAAAAGGAGAATAACCAAAAATTTCTCTATCTAACCGGCTTTCTTCTTGGACTAGCAATACTTGATAAATTTGTAGCTAATTTTTTGTTTCCATTCTTGTTAATTTTGTTTTTTGTGAAATATATTTTGAGTGATTATAGCAAAAAGGAAGAAAAAATCGAATATTTCAAAAAAACAATGCGTGATTATCTGATCACCATTGCAATTGCGCTACTAACTATTTTTATTTTTTATCCATCTGCTTGGATCAAACCAAAAGAACTTCTCAATACTACTATTTATAGTCTGGCGCTTATAAATATATGGCCAATGATTGTTGGCACTATCGCCATTATTTTGATGGATATTTTTCTTTGGAAAAGTGTATGCTCCAGGATTATTTGTGATTTTTTCTCAAACCACAAAACAGCTTTCATTAGAATTTTAAGCTTCATTATTTTAGCCTTAATTGCGTTTATTTTTTTTAATACCTATATAGGAATGAAATTCTATAATATTGAAGAAATTCTTTCAGAACCAAAAGATGGAAAATTTTTTGAAAATTTTTTCTCGGCTTTTTACCCTTTGCTTTTTGGTCTCACTCCTCTAATCTCCTTATTATTCTTATCATCAATAATATTACTAACAAAAATAAAAAATTCAGAACTAACAAAAAACATAAATTCAACACGCATCATTCCTTTTATTTTATTCATCCTAATCTACTATGTCGCCAATTCAATTTCAGGTACGGGGTCAACCACTCGATATCAAATTGTAAACTATCCCATTGCTTCAATAATTTCTGCCATAGGACTATCGGAAATAATCAAAATTAAATCAATTAAAAAATATTTTTCTGGAATAAAATTTTATCTTCTTATTTTTTTTATTTTTATAATTTCCATTATTTCTCTATTTCAAACAAAACCATTTTTCCTAGCTTATTCTTCAAAATTACTACCCGCTAAATTCATAACAAACTTAAAGGATATGGGCGATGGTAGCTGGGAAATATCTCAATATCTGAATAGTCTGCCCAACGCCAATCAAATCAGTATTTGGTCGGATAAAAAACAAGTGTGTGAAAAATTTGTTGGCAAATGCAATTCCAGCTCCAATAAAAAATATATGAGGACTTCTAAATTTGATTATTTAGTTTCATCCAGAGGCGGAATGATAGGTGCAGAACCACTAAGTAAGAGAACATCCCTACAAATAGGCACTGCCATTATAGATCCACGAAAACTATACTTCCCTGATGCATATTATGATTTCAAGATAAATATCGACAATCGAAAAAGCGATTTTATCAAAGTAATTAGCCCAAATGAAATACTTGCAGACTAATTTATTAGCCACTAATTTTTTATGAAAATTAAAAACAAAATTGTAATTGCTCTAATTTTTCTAAGCATATTATCTTCCAGCCTATATTTCGGTCTGCCTCGCCTGCATGATTTTTCCGGCGTGGATGAACCCTACTGGTCTTATGACCGCGTACCTAAATTTTGGCAAAGTATTAAAACCAAAAATTGGAAAAGCACCAATATCTGCGACAAACCCGGCGTGCCCTTAGCGATTATTTCCGGCATTGGATTGCCCCTTATCTCCCAAGATATCAAGACTTTAGGTAAGCTTCGCTATGAACCAAAAACCACAGAACAACTAGAAGCTATTCGCAATCTTTATCATAAACTTCGTTTCCCGGTTTTTATTTTTACTCTTTTAGTTTTACCGGTTTTTTATTTTCTCATTAAAAAACTTTTAGGAGAAACTACCGCTAATTTTGCTTTGATTTTTATCGGTTTATCTCCCATTCTTTTAGGAATTTCACTAATTATTAATTCTGACTCAATTCTCTGGATCGTAACCGCACTTTCAACTTTAAGTCTGCTTAATTTTTTCAAATCAGACGAAAAAAAATATTTGATTTTATCCGGTTTTTTATTGGGACTTTCTGTGATCACTAAATATGTCGCCAATATGCTTTTTATTTATTTTTTTCTCCTTTTCTTTTTGGAATATATTTTTTACGCTCATCAAAAAATGGAAATTGGAAAATATCTGAAAAAAACTTTTATAAATTATTTTGGGTTAGTTGCCATTGTCATTCTCACCGCTTTTATTTTTTTTCCTGCCGCTTGGATCAAATTTTCCGTTCTTTGGAACGCAACACTCGGAAATCCGGTTTTTTCTTCCACTTGGCCGATTTTTGTCGGAACGATTTTATTTTTAAGTATTGATACCCTCCTACTGAAAAACAAAATACTTAACTATATTTTCAAATTTCTAATCCACTACAAAAAAATTCTTTTAAATTTAATCGTTACTGTTTTTATTATCTTTATCTCTATTGTTTTTTTACATGTATTTTTAAATATACAAATTTATGATATTCAAGACTTTATTTCTTCACCTAAAGGTATTGGTCAAGATTTTAAGTCAACTGACAATGAAAGCTTGAAAGAAATGATATCTTCAGAAAAGATTAGCGGATTAGCCTTTATCGTAAATCAATATATCGGTTCAATGACGGCTGATTTATATAGCTTGATGTTCAGCATTTCCCCACTCATCTTGTGCCTAATGCTCACACCAATCTTTTTCATTTTTCGCAAAAAAGAAATTGATCGAGATTTAATCACCGCTATCTATATAATTATTTTCATCCTATTTTTCTATCTCGGATCCGCTTTCAATAATGTTACCACCACTGTTCGCTATCAAATTATGACTTATCCGTTAGCTTTTATTATGGCATCCATCGGAATGGTTCAACTTCTAAAACATATAAAAATGAAAGAAAATTGGAAGCTTCCAGTTGCTTATGTTTTTTCAATTTCAATTCTTCTTTTCAGTCTTTTTCAAATCAAACCTAATTTTCTCGCCTATGCTTCGGAAATATTGCCGAAAGATTATATAGTAAATTTGAAAGGAATGGGTGAAGGCAGTTTTGAAGCCGGAAGTTATCTCAATGCTTTGCCTGGAGCCCACGAAATGACAATTTGGTCGGACAAAGGAGCGGTTTGCGAAGCTTTTGTCGGCAAATGTTATATTGATTTCAAAAATAATACTTTTCGAGAAAATAATTTTGATTATTTTGTAGTTTCCACTGATCGGATGTCTCGTAGCCTAAAAATGTCAAACGGATCTATTGAAGACGTTGATTTTAATTCACTCTATTCTTCTAAGAATTCTAATTTTGAATTTATCATTGGCGGACGAGAAATAAATTTTGTTAAAGTGATAAAAAACAGTTCCCTGATTGAAAAATAAAATGCGTGTTGAAAATATAAAAGAATTCATCAAAAAAAAACCCGAAAAAACTTTTTATCAGTTTCTCCGGTATTTGGTTGCAGGCGGAACAGCCACGTTGGTTGACCTTTCAGTTCTTTTTGTTTTATACCAATTTTTGCATATCAACCACCTTATCGCGGCAGCAGTAAGCTATTGTTGCGGAATATTGACTAATTTCACCATCAATGTCCTTTTTGTTTTTGAGAGCACAGGCAAAATCAAAAAAGAGTTTGTCATTTTCGCTTCTGTCGGTGCCATCGGACTTCTTTGGACAGAACTCATTCTTTGGTCGCTATCTGACAAACTTGGCATTCCCGTGATGCTTGCCAAAATGGTTGCCGTTATTTTTGTCCTCTTTTGGAATTTCTTTATGCGAAAAAAATTAGTTTTTAGAAAATAGTTTCTATTCAAATTTTCTTCCAATTGAATGATATTCAAAACCAAACTCTTTCATTTTTTTGACATCATAAACAAGACGACCATCAAAAATCAACGGGGTTTTTAATCTTTTTTTCATTTCGGAAAAATCCGGCGCGCAAAATTCTTTCCACTCGGTAATGATTAACAATCCATCCGTTCCGGAAAGCGCTTCATATTTATCTTCAAAATATGAAATAGCCGGATTATTGCCAAAATAATCCAGACTTTTTGCCATTTTCATCGCTTCCGGATCATAAGCTTGAATTTTTGCCCCTCTCTCAATAAGTTTGTTGATAATTGTGAGCGCTGAAGATTCTCGCATATCATCTGTCCCCGCTTTGAAAGCCAAACCCCAAACAGAAAAAATTTTGTTTTTTAAATTATCTCCAAATTTTTCAATCACCATATCCGCTAAAACATTTTTTTGTTTTTCATTGGTTTTCAATGTTTGCAAAAACATTTCCGCCGTATAACCATAATCTTTGGCAATTTTGATAAGCGCTTTAACATCTTTCGGAAAACAACTTCCGCCAAACCCCGGACCGGCATACATAAACGGTTCGCCAATTCTCGGATCAGCTCCGATGGCTCGTCGCACCAAATCAAAATCCGCGCCTACTCTGGCGCAAATATTGGCCAACTCATTATTGATGGATATTTTAGTGGCCAAAAAACTGTTCGCGGCGTATTTGACTGTTTCGGCAGTTTTTGTGTCCATCGCGTAAAAACGATCTTCCCTACGCATAAAAGGTGCATATAACTCGCGCATTATTTTAAACACGTTATCATTGTCTGCCCCCACCACAATGCGACTAGGTTCCAAAAAATCCTTAACTGCAGTTCCTTGCGCCAAAAATTCCGGATTGCTCACTACATAAAAAGGGATATTTGTTTTACGTTTTTTTTGCTCTTCGATAATGGTTTTTTTGACCAACTCAGCTGTTCCAACCGGCACAGTTGATTTATCCACAATAATAACTTCATGATTGATTAATTTTCCAATAGATTTCGCCACTGTAATAACGTGACTAAGATCAGCGCTTCCATCTTCATTCGGCGGAGTTCCGACAGCAATAAAAATAATTTTACTTTCATTTAAAGCGCTTTCAAAATTAGTAGTAAAACGCAGAGTTTTGTTTTTAAGATTTCGTGCCACTAACTCATCAAGTCCTTTTTCATGCAGTGGAACTTTTCCGCTTTTGAATTGTTTCACTTTTTGCACGTTATTATCCACGCAAACAACCGTATTACCCATCTCTGCAAAACACGCCCCCGTTACCGAACCCACATATCCGGTGCCAATAATTGCAATTTTCATTCCCTTGCGAATTACGAATTTATACGCCCGTCTGCCGATAGACAGGAATGTACGAATTACAAATTCTCTTAATTTTTATTTTCGATTATTTCCTTGATTGAATAGTTCATTCGATTTTGGTTTTTATAATAATTTTTAATCAAGATATCCGCGAGAAGTCCAAAAATGAAAAGTTGGATGCCAATCATAATGAAAAACACTCCCATAAGTGGCCAAATCTTTTGCGAAAGCGACATAGCGAAAAATATTTTTCCAATCGCCATCCAAGTTAAAATTCCAAAACCGGCCAAGGACAAAACAATTCCCGAACCACCAAAAAGATGTAAGGGGCGATTGGAATATTTTCCCCAAAACCAAATAGACACCATATCCACAAAACCTTTCATTCCCCTCTTCCAATTATATTTTGTCACTCCGCTCACTCGCGGATGATGCGAAACCTTCACTTCTCCTACTTTGTATCCTTGGAGTTCTAAAAGAGCCGGGATGAAACGATGCATTTCGCCAAACAAATCCACATCTTTGAAACATTCTTTTTTGTAAGCTTTGAGCGAACAGCCAGAATCGTGAATTTTATCATGAATTAAAATCTTTCGTAGAATATTAGCTCCGCGCGAAAAAAACTTTTTGGAAAAATTATCTTTTCGATTAAATCTCCAACCGGAAACAATATCATAACCCTTTTCCATTTCCGCTAATAAAAGTTTTATATCCGCCGGATCATTTTGCAAATCTCCGTCCATTGTGATTATTATGTTGCCGGTAGCATTTTTTATCCCCGCGTCAAAAGCGGCAGTTTGACCAAAATTTCTTCTAAATTTAATTAGTTTTAACGGCGTAAGTTTTTGACAATTTTCCACAGTTTTGTCGCATGATCCGTCATCAATAAAAATAATTTCAAAACTTTTTTTCAATTCTTGGCAGGCACTCAAAATTTTAGCGTGCAATTGACGAACATTGCCCTCCTCATTGTATAATGGCACTACCACCGAAATTTCTTTGTTTTCTAGCATAAAAATAAGTTAAAAGATATTATTTGTCTCTTTATAAATAATAATACTACAACTGCAAAAAAACGGCAATTATTTAAAATTAGATTTTATGCTATACTTTAAAAATGAAAATATACATAGTTATTCCAGCTTACAATGAAGAAAAAGTTATTCAAGAAGTGATCACTGACATTCAAAAAGCCGGATATGAAAATATAATAGTGGTTGACGATGGCAGTAGCGACAAAACTTTTTTCAAAGCTCAAACAATTTTGAGAAATTTGGTTTTTCGCCATAAAATTAATCGTGGCAAAGGCGCCGCCACTAAAACCGGCATTGAAGCGGCGAAGTTATTGGGTGCCGATATCATCGTTACAGCGGACGGCGATGGTCAACACAATCCCGCCGACATTTCAAAACTAATCAAACCGATTGAATTTGAAAATTTTGATGTAGTTCTGGGCACAAGGCTACTCAATCCCAAAGGTATGCCCTTTTACAAAATCATCGCCAACCATATTGGCAATTTTTTCACTTGGTGGTTGTTTGGACTTTGGGTAACCGATTCTCAATCCGGTTTTCGCACTTATTCTCGCCTCGCCGCTGAAATCATTAACACTCAATCCGATCGTTATGAATACGACTCGGAAGTTATTCGGGAAATTTATAAACATAAGCTAAAATACAAAGAAGTTCCAATTGAAGTTCGCTACACCGAATATTCAATGGGCAAAATCCAAAAACAAAGCCTTACTAATGGTCTCAAAACACTGTATAGGATGATTTGGAGTATAATAAGTTAAAATTAACATTATGAACATTCATTTGTATCAAATCGCCGTTATCATCATTTCCTCTCTGATGATTTATCAAGGTCTGAATCGATATTTCAAAAAACAAGAAAATCAGTCTTTCTTGAAACTTCTTATTCGCCTAATTGTTTGGGGCGGAATGATTGCGATTGTCATTTATCCCAAAGCCAGTATGAGCTTGGCAAAAATAATCGGCATCGAAGGCAACATCAATGCCGTCATCCTGATCGGTTTTCTCTTTATTTTCCTCATCATTTTCAAACTACTTAGCGCGATTGAAAGATTGGAGCAAGATTTGTCCGTGCTCACCAGAAAAGACGCATTGAAAGAAATAAAGAATCAGAACCGCTGATCTGTCATTTGGACTATTTTATGGAATTTTAAATTTTTGGAAATAGTTATCCTTGAATATTCCAACGATTTTTTAGTAAAAAAATCGTTTCTTTTTTGATTTTTGTTCTGACGAAGTCTTTTTGTTTCTCATCAACAAGCTCTCCGAGATCTTTCAGTAGTGTCCTTTCCGGGATAGCTTCAATAAAAGAAACACATTTTTCAATATATTCTTTTTCTGAAACAATTTTATAGGCTAAAAATACTTTTTGATCTACTTCCCAAATATTTTTAAGGAAAAAATATAGATCAAAAAGATCGCGTGCGGCAAAGTCTTTGCGATTCATAAGCGCCACAAGTTTGGCAGAAAACATAGAATCTTTTCGACTCACAAGCATTGGGATGCCAAAATAATTTTTCATTTCAAAGCTGGCGCCGGTTTTCCGACAATTAATTTCCACTTTTATCCGGTGTGCGCCGGTTTCATATGACAGCGAAAAAAAGATGGTCGCAAATTTTTGCTGTTCGTTCTTGATTTCTCCATATTTGAAAATGATTTTTTTGATCTTTTCAAAAACCAATGCCCTATTTTCCGACGTATCATCCAGCAAATCAAAGTCAAGATCGACTGAGAACCTTGGCAATTCATAAAACATAAAAGCGGCCGTTCCACCCTTAAAACCCAAAAGCGACGCCAGGACGATATCGAAATAGATATCTTTTAACATTTGCGCATAACCAGCTGGTGTTTTTCCTTATTTAGCATATTTTTTTTGATAATTTTTAAGTTTTTTTTCCAAGGCTTTGTTTTTATATATAGAAACAATCTCATAGCAATAATCCCAATCAATACTCTTAAGGTTGTCAAAAAAATAATCCCCAGACAAATAAAGCAAATCGAGAAAAGCTCTTTCTTTTGTTGCCTCAAAATATGTTCCCTTGTTGACCAGTCCTTTTTGATTGACCAAAATTTCATTTTTCAATTTTCGGTACGCAAATTTATTCTCCCCAAATTCAATCTTGCGGGAAAGATAACTAGCGACAAAAATTGATTCATAATATTGAAATATGACACCCTCCCTTTGCAAAACGGTTTCAAATCCAACATACGCCGGAGTAAAGATCCGCACGGCCAATTCATTTTTATCGCAATTTTCCTCTTTTGAAAAAATTCCTCTGCGTAATCTAAGCAGTTTTCCCGTTTTCACATAGTATGCCAATTTTGACTTAAGTTTATCGGCATTTTTTTCCCCAATCAAAATAGCGATTTCCATGTTGGTGAAAACCGTTTGTCTTGAGCTATATAGTTTTATTAGAAAATTATCCATATGTGAACTATAAGTATTATTTATTCTTACTTCAAGGCTATCATATTCCTAAAAAATTGTCGAACCAAGACTCTCAATCGCATTGCCCTTTTTCCCTTGTTTGCTATAATAGAAAAAGAATAAAAAATAACTTATGCTTGGTTTTTGAAAAATTTATGAAAATTTCTATCATCACCCATTATTTAATCACATGGCCTTAAAAATAACATGAAAATATTAATTTTTTGTCCCTATTACCCCCCTCACATTGGGGGATTGGAAACTCACGCGGATGAATTTAACAAATATCTATCTCAAAACGGGATAGATATAACTGTTTTTACCCCCAAATTGCCCGTAAATGCGCCTGAATCAGAAATAAAATATAATAATGTAAAAATTATTCGCTTTCCCGCCTTTGAAATTATCCCCAACTATCCTTTGCCAAAATTTTGGTCTTTGAAGTTTTGGTCGCTTTTTTCGCAATTATTCAAACAAAAATTTGATATCGTGATTTCTCGCACCAGATTTTTCAACACTTCGCTCCTTGCTCTCATTTATGCTAAAATTAAAAAAGTTCGCTGGATTCACATTGAGCATGGATCAGATTTTGCCCAACTTTCCAGCAAGACAAAAACCGTCATCGCAAAATTTTACGATTATGTTTTTGGTTTTTTGATTTTTCACTTTTCCGATCAAAATATTTCCATTTCCAGAGCGGTGCAAAAATTTGTCGCTAAGTTTGATAAGCGAGAATCGCCCGTTATTTATCGCGGGTTGGATTTTGAAAGCATAGAAAAGATTCTTCCCGATTTAAAAATCAAAAAAGAATTTGAAAAAAAAATAATAATTTCTTTTGTTGGAAGATTGTATAAGTGGAAAGGGGTTGAAAATAGCATCAAAGCCATAAAGTTATTATCAAAAGATTTAAAAGAAAAGATTGTTTTTTTAATCATTGGTGACGGCGAAGATTTTCCACATTTGAAAAAAATATCAGAAAAAGAAAATCACATAAAAATGTTAGGGAATTTGCCACGAGAAAAAGCGATTGGGATTTTGAAAATTTCCGATATCTATCTTCATTCTTCAATGCCTGGCGGAGGACTTTCCACTTCTCTTTTGGAAGCAATGATTTGCAATTGTGCGGTCATTGCCACGCCTAACGAAGGCGCAGATGAAGTGATTAAAAATAATGAAAATGGAATTTTAATTAAAAGAACGGATACCAATTTGGCAATGGAACAAATTGTTCATTTAATAAAAAACAAACAAGAAATAAAACGCTACAGCGAGAAATCAAAAATTGACATACATAATAACTTTAATTGGAAAAAATCAATCAACTTATATGCTGAGATTTTTAAAAAACGATAACAAAACAAATACTCTTATATTTTTTTCTTTTGGATTATTTTTTTTATCTCTAATTTTAAATTCAATTCTTAAATTCCACTTCCCTCTTTATTTCAGCGGTTTTTTTCTGGCACTTTTTATTCCAGGATTAGCGATTAAAAATATTCTCGCTCCCAAAGAAAATTGGCTAACAAAAATAGTTTCTGCTCCAGTTTTCACCATTTTTTTCTTTACGCCATTTTTCTATCTCATCACTCGTCTGATTGACAATCGCGTGAATTTTTCCTCCGCCTTCTTTTCTCTTATAATTATCGCTTTATTTTCAATCATTTTTTCGTCTCATAAAATTGAAGACAAAATTGAAGACAAAAATTATTCCAAATTTATTTTTTTCGGGATCGGAACTTTTCTTTTGGTTCACTTGGCAACAACATTGGTTTATCCTTTTGTGCCGGAAATTGACGGCTATGCCTACATAATGAATGCTCAGCAAAACATTTCCGCCGGAATTTTCAACGCTCCCTATCGGCCAATGTTTGCAATTTTCGTAGATTTTGTTTCATTAGTCTCTCAAATTTCTCCTTATTGGCTATTCAAATTCGGGATAATCATCACTCAAATATCCGGAATTTATTATCTTTATCAAATCATAAAAATAGCAGAAATAAAACAGAAAATTATTAAATACTTAATTTTATCGTCTTTTGCTTCTGTCCCGGTTATCAACTTGGAAGTTGATTATATTCGCCCTAACGTGCTTTTTATTTTGGCAATTCTGCCATTTATCTATTACTTGTCCCGAGGACTTGATGGCAAGAAAAAGTATTTTTTCTTTTCTTCAATTATCGCGACAACTGGACTGCTGATTCATGAATTTTTTATCATTCTATTTTTGCTCAATGCCTTTTTTGTTCTAAATTATTTTTATCAAAAACTAAACGCTTCAAAAAAAACGCTTTTTTGGACGATTGGCGGATTGATTTTTTTCATAATGATTTTGCATATTAAAATTTTTAATTTTTTACTAACCCCCTTGCAACTTACCGGCAATTTTATAGAAATGGTTCAAGCCGGTTTGCGTTGGAATTGGTGGTTTTTGGGGGGATATTCCAATATAGACGGTTTTAATTTGGGTTGGACAGGATTCAAAGACATTTTAAACTATTATGCTTATTCCATAAGTCCCTTTTTGTCCATCATCTTTCTTTTTTATCTTTTTGTTTTGGCAAAAAAAATATATTTCACAGAAAAATTTTCTTCTCTGGAAAAAATAGCCTTGGCTGTTTTGTCCATCGGTCTGATATTTTCCGAATTTTTACCACGGATAGATTTTAAAACTCTTCCGGACAGATTTTGGCCGATGACTTCAATGGCATTGATCACTCTTGCTCCTTTTGTTTTGGTTAAATTCAAATTTTTTGAGAAAAAAAGTTTTCAAATTGTCGTTGCAATCTTAATCTTCATCGGAATAGGCGGTTCCATTTATATCGCCAAAGCCAAAGCGGGTTATATCAGTCAAAGAGAATACAAGACTTCGCAATGGATAAAAGAAAACACTCCGGAAAATTCACTTTTCATAACTCAAGGAGGAAATGGACCTATCTTAAACTATTTTGCCAAAAGAGAAAACTTTTCCCCTTCTCCTTCTTTCTTTCTTCCCAAAAATACTTTGACTGAAAATAAAAATATCACCCAAAGCGAAAAGTTCCTAAGCAATATAAATAAACTACTTAACACTAGTCTAACAAACCCAACAGACGCCAATCTTTCCGCCTTAAATTCAAATCTAAAAGCCTATTATCAAGAAATTAAAAAAGAAAAACTGGTAAAAAATATTGATGACTCGGAATTTGCTCTTCCCAAAAATGAAAATATCTATATATTATATTCTTTTGACAAATTTAACAATTATTATGCTAATAGAAAATGGTGGCGAGATATCAATTTTTACGGCGCCGATCTGAGCAAATTTAATGATACGACCGAATATGAATTGGTATATAATGATAATAATATAATTTATATTTGGAAGAAAAAATAATGTGTGGAATAACCGGCAAAATATATTTGAACGACAAAACTGTCTCCGAACAGGATATTTTGATTATGAATGAAAAAATTCTCCACCGCGGTCCGGATGACGGCGGGGTGTATATTTCTCCTGATCAAAAAGTCGGGCTAGGTCATCGCCGACTTTCTATCATTGATCTTTCCCCGCTTGGACATCAACCAATGAGATATTTAGATCGTTATGAAATTGTTTTTAATGGCGAAATTTACAATTTTCAAGAAAAAAAAATTGAGCTAGAAAAAGATGGCTATATTTTTAAATCCAAATCAGATACAGAAGTCATTATGGTGCTTTATGACAAGTTTGGAAAAGAGTGTCTGACACATTTGCGCGGAATGTTTGCTTTTACAATCTATGACGAGCAAGAAAAAACTGTTTTTTGTGCCCGCGATCGCGTTGGCAAAAAACCTTTCAAATACTATCTTGATGAAAATGTTTTCATTTTTGGATCAGAATTAAAAGCAATCCTCACCCAAAAAGAATATAAAAAAGAACCGGATTATATCGCCATTCATCACTACCTAACTTTGCAATATTGTCCCGCGCCACTCACTGGATTCAAAGATCTCAAAAAACTGGAGCCGGCACATTATCTTTTTGTTGATCTAAAAACCAAGAAAGTGGAAAAAGAAAGATATTGGAAATTGGATTATTCCCAAAAATTAAATTTATCGGAAGATGAATGGAAAAAAAGAATAATGCAAAAATTGGAAGAAGCCGTGAAACTGCGAATGATTTCCGATGTGCCATTAGGCGCTTTTCTTTCCGGCGGAATTGATTCCAGCGCTATCGTTGCTCTGATGAGTAAGTTTTCAAAAACACCTGTTAAAACTTTTTCCATCGGATTTGAAGAAGAAAAATATAACGAGCTCAAATACGCCAAAATTGTGGCAAAAAAATTCAAAACTGAT
>PFHO01000027.1 GCA_002782345.1 Candidatus Moranbacteria bacterium CG_4_8_14_3_um_filter_34_16 | reverse complement strand
AAAGCAAAAAAGATATTGAGAAAATCGGAGTGGGAAAATTTAACGAAGCTTGTCTACGGGAGACTTCACAGATTGCCAGTGGATGGGAAGCGGTGATTGATCGTGTCGGTCGCTGGGTGGAATTCAAAAATGCTTACAAAACGATGGATTTAGATTATATGGAATCAGTTTGGTGGGCGTTTTCGCAGTTGAATAAAAAGGGGCTGATCTATGAGGACATTCGTGTTTCTTTGTATTGTCCGCGTTGCTCAACGCCACTTTCCAATTTTGAAATTGCGATGGATAATTCCTATGAAATGGACAGCGATCCGTCCGTGTATGTGAAGATGAAAGTCAAAGGCGAAGAAAACACTTATTTTTTGGTTTGGACAACGACACCATGGACACTTCTTGCCAATGTGGCGTTGGCGGTGGGAAAGAATATTGATTATTTAAAAATTAGAACCGCGGGAATAAATTATATTTTAGCGAAAGAACGAATAAATAATGTTTTCAAAGATGATGCGGTTGAAATTGTCGGAGAATATAAAGGGGCAGATTTAGTTGATATGGAATACGAACCGATTTTTCCGTGCGAAATTGAAAAAGGTTACCGAGTTATTGCGGGCGATTTTGTGACAACGGAAGATGGATCGGGAATTGTTCATATTGCGCCGGCTTTTGGCGAAGACGATTTTAACGCGCGAAAAATCAATAATTTGCCGATTATTATGAATGTGGACGAAGAAGGAAAATTCACGGATGGCGAATGGATTGGAAAAAAAGTTTGGGACGCCAACAATGAAATTGTGAAATGGCTGAAAGTTAATAATTTTCTCTTTAAACGCGAACAGATCACGCACAGTTATCCGCATTGTCATCGTTGTCACACCAAATTGATCTATAAAGCGCAACCGGCTTGGTATGTCAATGTGGCCAAAATTCGGCAGCAGTTGCTTTCGGAAAATGAAAAAATAAATTGGTATCCCGAATTTTTGAAGCATGGACGTTTTCAAAAAGGGATTGAAAGCGCGCCGGATTGGAACATTTCACGCAATCGCTATTTTGGCACGGCGATTCCGGTTTGGAAGTGTGAAAATGAAGATTGCAGAGAAATAAAAGTAGTTGGCTCTTATGCAGAGCTTAAAAAATTATCAGGGATAGAAAAAAAAGATTATCATAGACCGGGAGTGGATGAAATCACTTTTAAATGTGAAAAATGTGGTGGCGTGATGAAAAGAATTTCGCAAGTGTTTGATTCTTGGATTGAATCCGGTTCAATGCCTTTCGCGCAGTTTCATTATCCTTTTGAAAACAAGGAAAGATTTGAAAAAAGCTTTCCGACTGATTTTATCGCGGAATATATCGCCCAAACTCGCGCTTGGTTTTATGTGCTTCACGTCTTGTCGGTGGGAATTTTTGGCAAAATCAGTTTTAAAAATGTGGTAACCACCGGAACAATTGCCGGATCGGATGGCAAAAAAATGTCAAAATCTTTGGGCAACTATCCTGATTCCAATATCATTTTGGAAAAATATAGCGCGGATGCTTTGCGTTTTTATCTTTTGTCTTCTCCGCTTCTCAACGCGCAAAATATCAGTTTTTCCGAAAAAGCGATTCAAGATATTCAAAGAAAAACTTTAGCCACGCTTTGGAATAGTTATGCTTTTTTTACTTTATACGCAGAAGTAGATAATTGGAAGCCTAAAGAAAAATTTGGCAAACCGGCGAATTCTAAAAATTTATTGGATATATGGATTGTTTCCGAATTGCATAAATTGATTAAAGAAGTGGAGGTTAATATGCAAAAATATGATTTGGTGAAAGCGACAAAACCGTTTGAATTTTTTGTGGACAATCTTTCTAATTGGTATATTCGTCGCAGTCGGAAACGTTTTTGGAAAAGTGAAAATGATGATGACAAAAATAACGCTTATGAAACTTTGCATTATACTTTGGTAACTTTATCTAAAACAATCGCGCCTTTTGTGCCTTTTATCGCGGAAGAAATTTACAAAAATTTAACCAAAGACGAATCTGTTCATTTGACCGATTTTCCTTTGTTTGATGAAAAAATGATTGATGAAAAATTAAACATTGAAATGAAAAGAACGCGGGACATAATCAGCGAAGGGTTGCAACAACGCACGTTGAATAAAATTAAAGTTCGTCAACCGTTAAAAGCGGTTACAATCAAGGATAAAATTGAAGACGTGGAATTGAAAGATATTATGCGAGAAGAATTGAATGTTAAAGATATTTTAATCAGTGAAACTCAAGAAGAAAATATCAAATTGGACACTAATATCACTCCGGATTTAAAACTGGAAGGCATAGCGCGCGAGTTGGTGCGAGTTATCCAACAGATGCGAAAAGAAGCCGGATATGAAGTGGATAATCGGATCAGTATTTTTTATACCGGCGCAAAAGAAGTGTTTGTAAAATTTGGAGATTTAATCGCGAAAGAAACTTTGGCGAATGAATTGTCTTTTGGCGAATTGGTTACTTTTGATTTGCAAAAAGAAATTTTGATTGATGGGAATAAATATGTTCTTTTTATTAAGAAATGAAAATACGGAAGAATGTTATTTTTTCGGCTTATCCTATTTGAATGGTAGCAAGTCATCTGTCTGCCGGCGAGGTGGATAAACCAAAAAAGTAGCATTTTTCATGTTGGACACCACCAGCGGGTTGTCCGCTGGCGGTGTCTGTTACTCACAAAAAGAAGAGAGAGGAGGGAAAAATGTATATCAAAAAATCCCCTTGTAGGGGTTGTGAAAACGAGAGCATGCCAAAGACATGCTCTCTGTGCAAAAAATGTGTTGGAAAGAAGGGAGGGAAAATTTACGAGTTACAAAGGCTCGTAAGTTTTTCTTTCCCTATGATGAATAGAGAATGGTTCTCCGCTGGAAGGAGAATCTCTCCCAGAATTCATCCTGCAATGTAATTTTTTGCTGAGTCGGATAGATCCATATCCGACTCAGCACCTTTTAAAGACATTTATATTTTCAATAATAAAATGTATAATACCAAAAGAGTGCGCCATGCTTTCAAAAACAAATTTTCTCCGATACAATTCATTCAAACATTGCAAGCTAATAATTTTAATTTACCTCAGGAGTGCAAAATAGAGTGGACTTATACAACGTGTTGACATTCTGTCAAAAATAAGCTATTATTGATTGTAGTTGATAAAGCCCCAAAGGGCTTTTAAAAAAGACTAAAAAAGTTTTAGGTTTTTTAAAAAATTTTATGGAAAAAATAATTCAATTTCTCAAAGATGCTAAAGCGGAGCTTTGGAAAGTTAATTGGCCAACAAAAGAACAAACTATCAATTATACACTGTTAGTTATTGGGATAAGCATTGCGGTAGCAATTTTTTTAGGAAGTTTGGATTGGTTTTTTGAATATTTGCTTAAAACTTTTGTTTTGAAATAAATTTTTTATTTTAATTTAAAATAAAAAGGAAGCGGGATTTTTTTATAAATTCCAAAAATTATAATAAAATTTATGAGTAGATAATTTTGGTTTTTTCCGAATTTAATTTGCTCTATCTATTAAAATGGCAAGACAATCTCAACATCACGGAAGATCATGGTATGTTTTGCATACCTATTCTGGTTATGAAGATAATGTAGCTCGCAATTTGCGTCAAAGGATTGAATCTATGGATATGGGAGATTTGATTTTTGACATTATGGTGCCTATTGAAAAAAAGATAAAAATAAAAGCCGGAAAAAGAACCGTAGTGGAAGAGAGAATTTATCCGGGGTATGTTTTGGTGGATATGATAGTAACTGACGCTTCTTGGTATGTTGTCAGAAACACTCCTAATGTTACCGGTTTTATTGGACTTGGAACAACTCCCACCCCGGTTGATCCGGAAGAAATAAAAACTCTCAAAAAAAGAATGGGAGTTAAGGAACCTAAATATAAAATTGATGTGGAAAAAGGAGACGCTGTGAAAATTACTGACGGACCTTTCAAAGAATTTGATGGAAAAGTGGAAGAAATTGATGAAGAAAAAGGAAAAGTAAAAGTGTTAGTGTCAATTTTTGGAAGAGAAACTCCGGTAGAGTTGGATTCTTTGCAAATAAATAAAATTTAAATTATAAATAATCAAAAACTTATAGCATAAGATAATTTTTAAAAATTATTTTATGTTTCAGGTTTTTCCTTTTGTATGGCTAAGATAAAAAAGATAATTAAACTTCAAATTCAGGCCGGAAAA
>PFHO01000011.1 GCA_002782345.1 Candidatus Moranbacteria bacterium CG_4_8_14_3_um_filter_34_16 | reverse complement strand
TAAACAAAAAAGTAATCACAATCAACTCACCCTACGCTCAAAACTTCTTCAAAAATTATCATAAAGATATTACTGATACCCGATTTATTGACCATGAAACTTATCCTTTCAGTTCTGTTATGCAAATTTACGACAATCGCGTGGCTTATATCTCCCTTTCTGAAAAAGATCTTATCGTGGTTTTAATCTCTGACAAAAATATCTATCAAATGCAAAAATCATTATTTGAATTTAATTGGAAATACGCCAAAACTTACGACGAGTTGCCTCCTCTTTCAAAAGCGCAGTAAACCACTTTTCTGTCTTCAGCAAAAAAATAACTGGTAATTCTATAATGCTCCCGATTGAGCAATTTATCAGTTAATTTTTTCATTTCTTCCGAGCCGGGTTCAAATTTAAGAACAATCAGCTCATCATCTTCATTAAATTTATTGCCCATATTATTCTCAATGTAATATTTTATCACCTCGTCTTTAGGTTTTCCGCGAAAATAATATGTCTGCGGTGAGATTTCTCTAACAGCTTTAAATATTGGATCTTCGCCAAAATCAAAACTTATCCCAGTAATGACATATCCGTCTTTCTCCACATATACCGGAGTGGATTTCGGATCAACGGGGTCACACTCTATCTCAATATCATTTCCAGTCCCAAAAAGCTTGATTATAGGATCGTTATCCATCTTTCTCTCTTCATCAAAAAATCTTACACTAGCTTCCTTCATGTCCCAACCAATCTTTGATCCCTGCATCGCCGGATTGACATTGAAACCGAAAAAGTGAGTCCGACCCGGACTGATTCTTTCCGCTCCGCTAAAAGCCGCCAGTTCTCCGCCTCGGTCAAACACAAAAAAGATAACATCTTCTCTTTGCTGATTAATTTTAATTTCAAAATTTTCAAGCGCTTTTGCCTGAATCGCCGGTCTTCTTTGCCAGTTTCTTCTATAATATTCACTCATCCTACTTCGCAGTCTTGGACTTTCGGCTACTTCTCGGGCGGTCATAACCCTAAATTTCGCCCCCCTGAAATCGGTAAAACCCAATCCATATTTTTTGCCTTCCTTGATCGTCGCCGCCTGAAAAACCAGATCGCGGTGATAGTCTTGCAGTTTTGACATAATGTCATCCGTAGAAAGTTTTTTTTCATTCTCACTGGCAACTTGCGCATCATTTGCAAAGGCGACTAGAATATCTTTACCTCTTGAAAGAATATCGCGAGAAATGATTTGCGGATCAACAATTTTGGGTTTTTCCGCATCCATAATAGATTCCATCAGTTCTTTTTCTGTCGCATATGCCAAATCAACAATCTCCGCATATTTAGCAAAAACCATATCTGCTTGCTTAGGATCGAGATTTTCCGAAATAGCAAAGATCTTTTTGCTCAATTCTTGACCGAATTCCAAAGAAAAAAAAGTTTTTATACGATTTAGCTTTGCCACTTCATCCTGCCCATGGTCTATAAAATTCGAAATTCTGTCTATTCCCGCCTCGTCATTCTCGCATAGAAACTGGAGAAAATAGATTTGATATCGAAAAGGAATCTCTTTAAGTTTAATCCTCATTCTTTGGTCAATCAAAGCTCTCATACTGGGACGATGCAAATGTTGGAAAAGCAAATTTAATTCATAAAAATCATTAATTACCACAATTCCTTCTTTTTTTATAATATCCTCAAACCGGGTAAACTCCAAAGATATTAAATTATTTCTGATTATTTTATCAATTCTCTTGAATTCATTTTGAAAATCTGCCACTATTTGATTTTCAAATTCAAGTATTTTTTCTCTTAATAAACCGTACTCATCCAGTTCTGCACTATACTTATCCCAAAGTTTTTTTTGAAATTCTTCAACTTCCAAAGAAAGATTTTCATAATTTGATTCATCAAATTTATTCAAGGCTTCGTATTTATCAATTAGTCTTTGAGCGCCTTTACTTTTCACTACGGATTCCTGAGAAAATCCTTCAAACAGAGTTTCTCTTCCCGATGAGATTCCCAAATGCCTCACAATATTGTCAGCTATATCATAAGCGTGATCCATTTCTCCATGTTCTTCCGCCCGTTGCATTTCTTCATATAATTTAAAAAGGTGTTCATCATTCACTTGTTCCAATATATCTTCAATATTGTCCCTAAAATAGTCCTGAAACTCGTTATTTTTTTCTTCCTTATTATGTTGAATTTCCGCTCCTCTTTTTTGATAAAATTCCTCTACTTGATGTTTGACACCATTTAAAAAATAGGTCAACTCAAGATATCTAGCCCATTCAGATGAATCCAAAGCATTACTCATTTTTGAAAATAATTCACCATTTTTTTGAAAATTATTTTCTTGTAAATTATTGAATGGTTTGATTATATTTTCATTTACAAATCTAAAAAATATCTCGGGGTTTATTGTTGAATCTCCATTTTCACATTTTTTCAAAACTGCCAATACCTCCCTTAAACTTGAAATTGAAATTTTTGTCCCAATTAACTTTTCTTTTTCTAGCCTCGTATTAAAATTAGAATATAAAATCGACCTTCCGCTATGGTCCACAATGGACAGCAGATCTTCGGCCAATCTTAATATTCTTCTACCTTCTTTTAATTCAACATCTATTGGATAAATTATACTCTCCAGTCGCTCCGCTTCTTCCAATTCTTTTGGAGATAAAAATTCATATAATCTGGCATTGCCAGGATTATCAACATTCTTAATAAATGCAGAAACTGTTGGATTTTGCTCTTCTTCTATTATTCTATTTTTTGTTATATCCACATAATATTTAATAAATGCACTTTTCTCTGTTTTTCTAGTTTCATCTAGAATATCCATTATCATTTTTTCAACTCTATATTCTCCTTGCGACATTGCTTCCGCGCATAAAACTTCTAAGAGATGAATCTTATCCAATTTTTCAGCTTGAGAACTTTTGCTAATTTGATTTAAAATCTTCTTTTTAGCGCTAAGTGAATGATCCGCTTGAAGATTGTAAGCTAAATTTCCAACCAATTCTAATCCAAAAACTGCTTGAATTTCGGGAATTCTAGTCGCCCTGGCGGCTGTATTAAAAATATCTTTGAAAAACATAAAACTATCTAAACTGGGGAAAATAGAAAAGAACTGCTGATGGAGGTTTTCTAATAAAAGATTGAAATTGGACTTGTTTTTATTTTCTTCGCAAAACTTCAATAATTCATCAAAAAAAACAGCAACGCTTCGCTTGAAAGAAATTGAAAGAACACCGTCCTTTAAAAATTCCCTTTTTGTTCCAACAATTTCATTCAATTTTTCTTCCGTCAAAAAAAGCAAATTATTTTTATCAGAAAAAGATCTGACTGAACGATTTTCAAAATATTGCTTTCCTTCCATTAATGAGTTCATCAATTCTCTTGTAAACTGCCGGATTTCATTTTCTTCTTTTTCTTTTAATTCGTTTCCTTTTAAGGTTTCCCCGCCGCGCGATTCTTCACTATTGGATGAATTATCTTCCAAAACAGTTTTCTTCCCTTCACCCGATTTTTTTATCTTCTCTTCTTTTTTTGGCATTGGTTTATCTTATGAATATTTTTTAGCGACTTATTATTGTTAAAATTATAACCAATCAACAATTTTTTTTAAAAACCAGTTTTAGACCCCTCTTCCAAACTCACATATTACTTATTCAAATAGGTAACTGTCAATTGTAAAATTGTCGCAAAAATTACCCAGAGCAAATAAGGAATATTGACAAAAGTGATCCAGCGCGCATATGGATAGACTGCAATCATTGCCCAAATAAGCGTTCCCAAAACCAATAAAATATCAATTGAAGCCAATAGATTATTCCTCAATCCAAACTGAATTGGGGTAAAAGAAAAATTAAAAACAAGATTTAGCGCAAAAGGCAAAGCGACCAACCATGAGATTTGTTTGGTAAAAACTTTCCAAAATACCGCGCCGAAAGAAACTGCGATGATGGCATAGAGTGCACTCCATACCGGACCAAAAATCCAAGCGGGTGGCGACCATGAAGGTTTAATAATTTGCGAATACCAATTGTAATTTTTCATATTTTTTTATAAATTAAAGATAAAATATTCTATATTTTCTATATCTTTCTGCTATCATACGCCCAATGCAATACCGCTTGCCTTTGTCTTTTTCTACAAGACCAGTCTCCCTGTTGGCAATTATTTTTTATCTGAACAATGTGTCTTCTGATAGCCTTCCATCTTTTTATCTGTCGTTCGTCATCTTCGTGCCTTCTTCCCATGAAATATCGGCAGTACCATTGGAACCACCCCCTTGGATCATCCGGATGAATC
>PFHO01000037.1 GCA_002782345.1 Candidatus Moranbacteria bacterium CG_4_8_14_3_um_filter_34_16 | reverse complement strand
AAATCAATAGCAGATGAGAAGATTGCAACAGAAAAGAGCAGTCCGATAGGATTCAATGGTTTCTCACCATTAAATAAAATTTCCACAATGTGAATCGGATAGAAAAATTCTAATGTGAATGTTAAATAAGTCTGATAAAAATTTTCTAAAACAGAGATTTTGATTATCTCTCCATAGCCATTTATTGCTGTGTCTTAATTGCTTAATATAAAAGCAAAAGAAAAAAGCAGGACGAATAATCTTACGCCAATAAAATAACTAGACATAAAGAGATATTTTTAAATTAATAATAAATTATTTTTTTCTGCACCTCCAAAAGCAGAAAAAACACCTTGAAACCCCTTTATAAATAAATTATTTAACGCATTAAACAAATCATCTTCTCGAGCGTTTCTGGTGTATTGAATTTTTATATCTAAATCCGACATTCTGTCTGTAAAACCAAAGACTCTACTTCCAAACGGAATGATGCCTTGGATCGAGAAATCCAAATCTTCAAGATAGAAATGTTCTCTCAAATAATTGATGTGAAATAAAACGATCTGTTGTATCTCTACTGGCGTATAATTCTCTAATCCTTGAATTTTAGCCATAGCACTATTTAAGTCGATATTTTCCAGCTTTAACAAAATCAAGGTATCCCTTGTCTCTCAAAAACTGCAGCTGTTGTCTTATCTGATGAATTTTTTCCAGGTCATTTTCAAATTGATAAACGTCGTGAAGCGTAAACTTTTTTTGATTTATCTCATCTATGCAATTCATGATATCTAATATCCAACCCTTGTTTTCTGGTCTTTTTACTTCTCTCAGAAAAACTGTTTTCTGTTATTTCGCGAGTACTTCTGCTTTTGGTTTTTCTTTACCATTTTCAATATAGTAAATCTAACCAGCATGGGGGATTTTAGAAAATAATATATTGGAGCCTATCCAACCAGCTCTTCTAGCAGTTTCAGTGAGGGGTTTTCTCTCCTCAATAATATCAGGGATAATAAAGTGTTTTGGAACAACGAAAAAATCATCCACTCCTAGAATATCTGCTAGATATGCCATGAAAAAGAAATTAGGCTTTGCACTGGAGTTTATTCTTTTTATCATCTGAGAATATGCTACAGCTGATATTTTCTTGCTGGATTTTCCATTTTTCGATTTAAATTCAAAATCTTCCGTGCAAAAAATTGACAGTTTATTTTTTTGTGCTAAAATTTGTCTTGCTACTTTTTTTAACTGAATTATTAAGACGGAATAACCTTTTAGCGATTGAAACAAATCGTCATTGGTTTTTTTAAATTATTATGGGAAAATTTATAACAGAAGATGGATTTAAGAAAATAAAAAATGAGTTGGAAAAAAGAAAAACAGTTATTAGACAAGGAATTGCCAGTGCCATAAAAGAAGCTAAAGAACAAGGGGATTTGAGTGAGAACGCTGAATATAGCGAAGCGAAAAGACAACAAGCGGAAAATGAAGCACGGATTTCTGAATTGGAATATCTAATTAAAGAATCAAAAGTGGTCAAGTATGATAAATCGGTGGGAGTGGCGCAAATGGGTTCAACGGTTAAAGTTAAATTTAATGGATCGGAAATGAAATTTCAAATTGTCGGTTCTAATGAATCTGATCCTGAAAAAATGAAAATTTCCAACGAATCTCCAATGGGAAAAGCTTTTTTGGGAAGAAAAAAAGGGGAAGAGGTGGAAGTGATAACTCCTTCCATGAAAATTAAATACGAAATCTTGGAAATCAAATAGATTTTTTTGAATTTTTTTGAGAAAACCGACATTTTGCCGGTTTTTTTTCAAACAATTTGTTAAATTTTGGATAATTCTTTATAATAAAATTAAAATTGTAAAGAGCGATTGTTAGGCTTGCGTGTTTGACGAAAAATTAATAAGGACAATCTTTCAAAAACAATTTAAGCTTGATTAAACCGGCAGGAATTAATTTAATTTCACAAATTATGCTTTAGCAATTTGAGACAAATGCGTAAGTCTTAAATTATTTAAAAAGAAATTAATCATTCTAATTTATAAACCAAAAAAATGGGTGAAAATCGTTTTTCACCACAATATAATAGAGATAACAAAGAAAAAACTTCGGGAAAATCCAAAGACAATAGAGATAATAAAAAAATAACTTTAGAGACATCTCAAACATTTTCTAACAAAATTGGAAGAAGAAAATTTTTGCAAGTGTTGGGAGGATCTTTAGTGGCCGGCGCCAGCCTTGCGGTAGGAGGGGAAGTTGGAAAAAGGATTTTTGGCGATGACAATAAAGAGCAAGGCGAGACTTTTGTGAAACGTCCAATTGTTGTGCCAGAAGAATTGTTAAGAGAAACTCCAACGCCAGAGCAATTAAAGATAGAAAGACAAGACGCAGAATTGATTAAAAGAACGGTTGAAAGTCAAATAAAAGAAAATAACCGAGTAAATTTGAATTTGAAAACTAAAGAAGCAATTTATCAAAGTTGGCGCGAAAGTTATTCTCCGGGGAAGAAAAATTATTTGGGTTTTAAAAAAGCTTTAGAAAGAATGAGACCATGGATTAGGGAAATGAAAGCGATTTTTGCGGAAGAAGGCGTGCCGGAGGAATATGTTTATTTGGCAATTCCGGAATCTCATTTTAACGTTAGAGCTGTTTCTGAAAAAAAAGCCAGCGGACCCTACCAATTTACTCCTGGAACTGCTCATAGTTACAAACTTTTAATGAGCGAAAATTTTGACGAAAGATGCGATCCGATCAAAAGTGCCCGAGCTTGCGCCAAACATCTCAGAAATAGTTTTGAAAGTCTTAACAGTTGGACTTTGGCGCTTGCGGATTACAACGGTTCTTATACCAATAAATATATTGAATTCCGGAAAAATAAAAATGAAAGAAGTTATGAGGACTATTTGAAATGGAGAGAAAAAAGAATAAATGATTTTCTTAGCGATTCGTCTTTTGGTCATAAAGTGGAAAAAAAAGAAACTTTGTTTGGTATCGCTCAAAAATACAATAAGCAAATTGAAGAATTGAAAAAAATAAACAACTTAACAAGTGAAAAAATAGAAGCGGGTCAAATCTTAAAGATTCCCAGAAATATTGACGAGATAATGAAATATCTGAGTGATTCTTTGAAAAATTTGAACTATCCGGAAAAATTTTTTGCGATTATAGATTTAATCAAAAAATATAACTTAGATCCGGCGGATGAGGCTCGTGTCAAAGAGCGTAGATATTTTTTGACGAAAGTTCCCAGCTCGGATAAAACTCCTTTTCATTATACGGTAAAAAGAGGGGATACTTTGACCGAAATTGCTCAATTTATAAAAAAAGAAAAACCTAAATTAAAGATTGATGTCAAAGATATTATTAAAATAATCAAAATGGAAAGACAACGTTTGAAAAGAGGAAAACTGTCCGCGGGAGAAGAAATAGAAATCAATTTGCCGTTGAAAAGAAATTATAGTCTTTATGAAATAGCCAGAAGGAATAAAAAACCGACAGAGCAATTGGAAGAATTTATAAAACGATTGGAAACACTTAATCCAGCCGTGATCAATTTGAAGGGGGAACTCCCTGATGGTGTGGAAATTCGTTTGCCCTGATAATTTAAATTTATTCAAAATCTGTATCTTTAAAATTTGCGTATTTTCTATAAAGTTGTTATTAGCTTGAAAATTGCGCAAAAATATTTTAACTATTTATTAATTTTTTAAAAATATATGACAAAAAAAATGTTTTGTGGATAGGGGTAATAGGTGTCGGATTATTTTTCATAGCAATGTTTCCTGTTAATTTGGGTATTTGTGAAAAAAGTGCTTATGATTGTAGAAAAATCTCAGATTCAATACAAATTATTTTAAGTGTTTTTTCTCTTGTATTTATTTTCTCCCTCATCACTTACAAAATGCGCCAAGAAGTTTTTCAGAGTTGGTGGAGATTTGTGCGTTGGTTTGCACCCGTGATTATACTAGTCACTTTTTTAATAAACTCCCAACGCCAAAGCGGAGGAATGGGCATTAGCGGAGCAATAAGAAGCAGTTTCAACCTATTCATTATTGGAATTTTTTATGCTATTTTCATTATAACCTCAACGATAAAAATAATCTTGACCTATCGAGATAAAAAATAATTTTATTAGTGGACGTCCGCCTTAGATGTTCTTTTTTGATATTGCATAAGTTCATTAACATATTGCACTCTATGAGAAAATAGTGCGATGCC
>PFHO01000016.1 GCA_002782345.1 Candidatus Moranbacteria bacterium CG_4_8_14_3_um_filter_34_16 | reverse complement strand
TTTGGCGCGAGTGTATTTTTTAGTTTGAGCTATTCTTAAAGTATAATCTTTCTCCCAAACAATCGGTTCTATTTTTTCAGTTTCAAAATAACTTTCAAAAATTTTTTTATATTCTTTTTCCGGAGAATAAAGATATTTGGCATAAATTTCCAAATGATATTTTTCCCCTTCTAAAATTTCTTCCTTTGGCAAAATTTTAAACTGAGTTTTGAAAGAATTATCTTGAATGAATAAATCGCTTTTAGAATTTAAAGTAAATTTTAGAGAAAAATTTTGAGTAGTGTTCGCAAAATCAATCATGATAGGATCTTCCGCGCCGAAAATAACATCCGTTGCGTTGTTTTGAGGAATTATTTTCAAAATTTGCGGATATTTTTCTGTTGAAAAAGACCACTCTTCAGAAGGCGTGTCGCAAAACATAATATTTTTTCCCGCTGGCAAAATTATTTTATAATTTGTTTCCGGTTGCCAATTTTTTTTAGGAAAAATTTTTAACTTTTTATTGGAATTTTCCCATTTCCATTTTATTTCTTGCTGCGGAATAATTTCAATTTTTTCCGCGTATCCAAATGTTTCTATCGGCAAAGAAAAATTTATTTCCAAAGAATCAGCTGGTCTGACAATTTCATTTGATTTTGAGAAAAAAATTGAAGTTTGAAAAAAATCCGAATAAACTCGCACACTGAAAAACATTCCTCCTAATCCCAGCCCCATAATCAAAACAAAAATAAAAAAATTTTTTATTCCGCTTATGTAATGAAGACCGATATGTTTTTTCATAAAAAAATATAATTTACGCTTTTAGCGAAAATTGGCATTGTTGAATGGTTGAACATCCACTAAATTATACAAAAAAATCTTGATTTTAAAAATTGGATTTAAAAATTTTAAAATGCGTAAATTCTTAATTACATTTGAAATTAACTTTGAGAAAATAATTCCTTTCCTTCTTGCCAAAGTTCTGGATGATTTTTTTCCATTTTTAACCAATACCACCATTCTGCTCCCCAGAGATAAATTTCTTCAAATCCAGTTTTTTGAGCATAAGAAACATTTTCATTCAATTGAGAAACATTCATAGAACGAAATTGTTCTTCCAAAGGAGCGTTGACCGTCCAACCGGAAATCCAAGGTTCTGCTTGAAGTTCTGCGATAATGGCTTTTTTTTGGTGAGCAAAAATTTTTATAATCCAATATTTAAAATGAAAAAAACGCGGTCCGACAGGATAAGTGATATATCCAAAAGGTTCTTTGTAAATTGTTCGGTATAAAGTAGTGCCAAAAATATCCGCTCTTTTGGCGGCGCTTAACCAAAAACTCAATTCTCCGCTATCTGTTACAATTATTTCTCTAGACCTGTCAATTTTTCTCACTAAAGCTATTTCCTGGTCCAAAAGATCAGCGTCTGGAACGGGACAAATTCCAAATCGCAAAAAAGGCTCATTTTCTACTTGCCAATATTTGACCGTTGAATTATTTTTATACCTGTTGATTGCTACATTCAAAAAACGCAAAAGAGAATTTTTTCTTTTCTGATCAGTTTTATTCGCCCAATCCGGAATAGCGCATTCCGGCCAACGAGGCACCTTTTGACCAACAACTAAAATTATTTCCGCCTGCCTTTTTTCGGCTTCTCTCAATTGCCAATCCACTTCGGAAAAATCATATCGTCCTTCTTCTTTTTCCACCAAATCCCAATATATTGGCAAACGAATTTTTTTGACTTTTAGCTCGTCCAAAATCGCTAAAAAAGTTTTTTGCGGATCCATTCCGATGTCAGAAGCATATCGTCCGGAAAAAGTTATCCCTAATTGTTTTTTTTTATTTTTATCTTTGACGGGAATATTGAAATAAACAAAAAACAAAATAATTATCATCAAAATAATCAAAACTATTTTGGAAAAAATAAGAATAATTTTTCTAAAAATTCGCATAAAATTAAATTTAAACAATCAATTTTTTAATATTTTAGAACTTACGCGTTTGAAGAAAAATTAATAATAATAACCTCTCTTAAGTGATTCAATCTTAATTAAACTGGCAGGAATTAAATTAATTTCACACATTATTCTTTAGTAATTTTGAGACAAACGCATAAATTCTATATTTGTTTTTTTAGTGTCTTTAAAAAAAATTTGCTTTAATTCTTTTCTAAACTTGGCATACTCTCAAAATTTATCAACTAATTTAATCCGGAAACTAAAATTATTCCGATTGTTATGAGCGCGATCGCAGTCAACTTTTGAAAAGCGTTTTTTACATCTTTTTTTTCTTGAAAAACCATCGGAAAATAAAAAGAAAAAACAATCCCTAAAACAAAAATAAAAACATATTCAATGGAAATCAAAGAATTAACAATTATAATGCTTCCCAATGAAGTGGCTTTTTCTTTCAAAATTGATCCCAATCCCCCTAAAGCTTTAGTTGCTACAAAGAGAACTCCCGAATTTCTGTTTTTTTCGGAAGGTTTTTTGAAATTGGAAAAAGACTGAAAAATTTTTCTCCGCCAAGCGGGAACAAAAAGCAAACTCAAGGCTCCCAACATTACTCCTAATCTAGTCCAGATATAAACATTGATAAAATTGTCTTGATTATAAAGTTGTTTGAAACAAGAAAAGGCGACAGCCAAAAATAATCCGGATAAAATTGAGCTATAAAAACCGTCAAAAAATTTCCCTTTTACATTTTTTCGCATATTGAAAGATAACCAAAACCCTCCAGCAATCAAAAATATCACCCCTGTAATCTCTACTATATTCAATTTTTCTTTGAGAAAAAATACGGAGATGAAAAAAATAATAATCGGGATAACCGCCCCCACAAGCGGAATCACTTGGCTAGCTTCATTTTTCTCAATGGCAAAAAAAAGAAATAAAATCCCATAAGTAAAAATAATTCCAGGGATCAGATAAAAAACTATTCTCTCCGCCAAAATAATATGAAATCCCCAATAAAAAAAAGCCAAAGCAAAAAAACTCATCACTCCGGAATAAAAAGCATAATTAGCCGGATGAGAAACTCTTTTGGAAGTAAGAAGAAACTTGTCTAAAATTGTTTCCAACGCAATTAAAAAATAAGCTCCAATAGCTAAAAAAAACCCGCTCATCTTTTATCTTTTATTTTTATAAAAAACGCTTTTTGAATATTATTTTCCATCGCATTTTTTTAAGAATTTAAAAAATTGTTTGAACTGTTTCATTTTACTCCAAAACAGAAATAAAAAAAACCTTTGCAAATTTTTATTTTATCTTTATCTTTCTAACTATTTTTAGTCATAAAAAAATTGTGCGTTTGATAAAAAATAAGAATGATTTTTTTGAAAAATAGACAATTTTTTTGAATTCACATAAAGATTACTTTGATTTTATCAATCTAAAATCAAAAAAATACAGAAAAAAAATTATTACTAGCTTAGATTAATTGATAAAAATAAATCCCTACATCGCTTATCCATTTTTTAACATCTTTCGGATTGTGTCCAGTGCAACTGCTTCCACACTTCCAAACAACCATTTCTTGCGGACTATCAATTCTTTTTCCAATCAATTCTTCTATTCTGTCTCCCACAATTTTCACCGCTTGTTCAGGAGTGTCAAAACAACTGTATCCAGAATCAGTCAAATTATATCCTCCGCGATATCCCCAATAATTGTAACAATTCAGACCATTTTTTCGCGGAGAATAAATTCCCCAATCGCTTTCTTTTTTGGCAATTCCAATTAAAAAAGCTACTACTTTTTGATTTTCCTGAGAAATACTAGGTATCATTTTTTCTATCGGATAACCTTTTACCAAATTTGACAAAAAATAATTCTTTTGAAAAATATCCTCTTTAACTTTGTTAGAAAAATATTTTTGACAAATTTCCTCCGATTTTTTATCATTCAAAAAGCCAATTTCTGTTTTCTTTACTTTATTAGTTGTCCAAAGAAAATCTTCCATGGAGAAATTTTTCAAAAAAACGGTTTTTTGGGCAAAAACATCATTTTCTTTAAAAACGCCAAAAAATAATTTTGCGCTAAGCGCAAGAATGATAAAAATCAAAATGTTTATTTTTTTAATTTTTCCTGTTTTTTTAATTTTCCCAAAATAATCAGCCAATCTTGCGAATTTCTTTTTTCTTCGCCTATTTACCAGGAAATAATCATCATCCATTTTCTTTGGTTCCCCTGCTTTCTTACTTGAATAAATCCTACTTTTTTAGATTTTTTTTCAAAACGACCATTTCAGGCTAGCAAAAATTGAAAAAAAAGTCAACTATTGCTATTCGCAGTACATCAAGCAAAATCTAATCCTAACCCTAGTCGAATTATCCTTTAAAACCTAATCTTGGGGATAGCTAACAATTAAAGCTATCCCCATGAAAATGAGTTTAAAATCTAGGAAAGAACTGGTTAAAAAATCCAAAGGCAGATATCTC
>PFHO01000070.1 GCA_002782345.1 Candidatus Moranbacteria bacterium CG_4_8_14_3_um_filter_34_16 | reverse complement strand
CAATTTTTATATCCTCAATGGACTTCTTTTTTCCATCATTCATTGTAATTTTTGTTCCTCCCAAAAAACAACCGCCTCTCTCAGCTCCATTCGCACTAATTTGTGTATATTTTGAACCACCGGAAATTATATAGGTATAAATCGGAACATACAAATCGCTGAAAATTTCTTTTTGCCAATCATACGGCAAAATGTGAAAAAGCGCCTCATCAACCGCCGAAACATTAATTTCAGCTTCAATTGGAGAATTATTTTTATCCGTAATTTCCAAATTAACCTTGGCTTTTTCTTTAGGCGCATATTTTTCTTTTTCTGGATCTATCTTAACATTCAATTTTTTTTCTGATCTGTCCAATAATGCTTGGACTGGATCTGCTTCCTCAAATCCGAAAGGCCCAAGAACCACTGCTTTATACTTAACTGAAGGTGCCATACTTTCTAAAAATTCATCTTCCAATTTCCCCTCAGAATTTATCCAAAACTTATCAATGTTATTTTGATAACGAAAGAAAAGGATAGCTGAATGATCTTCTTTCTTATCCCCAGAAATTTTCAATTCCAATTTAGCTTTTTCTCCAAATTTTAATTCATCACTATAATTTTCTCCATTTATACTCAGTGAGGTTTCAAATATATTGCTTGGTAAAAAATAGGATCGGTTATAGGGATAAAGCTCATCTTCCATTATTCTGCCATTATCGTCTTTGACTGAAAAAATAATTTTGTAATAAATCTCATTTTCCCAATTCAATTTTTTGCCAAACTTCCACTCTCCATTCTTATCGGTTTTTCCTTCAAAATATTCCATTTTTTCTTCCTTCCTTTTAAAATCGTATTTTTTTCTAGAAACTTTTTCTATCGGATCATAATATTCCCCGTTTTCTTTTTTTTCATAGGTTATTTTGTAAATTTCTGCCTTAACGGTATGCTCTGCTACCGGTTCTCCCAAATATTCCTTGCCACTCAAGTCAACCTTGTTTAACTTAGCCTTAAATTGGGATTCTTGATTATCACCCCCTTCATAAAAAGATTGCAGATAAATATTTGGACCAAAAATTTGAACATTAGCACTACCGCTAATTTCACCCTCTTCTGAATATTTAGGTAAGACATTAAGCGTAAAGCTACTCGAAATTTGTCTCTTTTTTTGGTCATCATATTTTGAAGAATAAACTAAATCTGCCTCTCCATTTTCATCTAATTTTATCTCTCCGTTAAAATTATTGCCTCCCCAACTGGAATATTCTAGTTCTAATCCCGAAACGGCCGTCCCATCAAAAAAACTAGATTTTATGTGAAAGCTAACATCCTCTCCAGCAAAAATTTTCTCTTTTGAAGGAGTAGCTTCAATTTGATAAGCCGGCTTAGAATAAGTAAGAATTTCAATCATCGTATTGGCAATTTCCTCTTCGCCAAATTTCACTTTCAAATAATAATATCCAGGAGTATAACCCTTAAAAGAAAATTCCCCACTCATAGAATCAAAACGGGAAATCATCAATTCCTTGGAATCTAAGGGTTCCTCACTGGATGAATAAGGAAGATATTCACCCATTCCAAAACCACGATGCATCTCCACAGTCACTTTTTTCTCTCGCATATCAGTTTTTCTTCCTTTGACCACTCCCCAAAATTTGACTTTGTCTGTCATGCGATAGATTGATCTATCGCTAGAAAGATGACTCCAATACAAATTTCCTTTTTGTGTTTTTTTATTACCCAAAGCTAAAAAACCAATTGCTCCATCTTTTTCTATTTTCAAAAGCGCAGGATCAGATTTATACTCAATATTATTTTTTTCTTTCAAGTTCTCTAGATTAGAAAAATTCAAGATTCCTTCTTCATCAGTTTTTCCAAGAGAAATTTCATTTTTTCCTTTTGCTAAAAAGAAAACTTCCGTTCCTTTCTGTGGCTCCTTTTTCAAAAAATCATACGACCAAACCAAACCCTTTTCATCAGAAATAGCATAATAACTAGAAAGCGAATTTACCTGAACCCAAACTTGATTGTGTTTATTAATGAAAGTAGCATCAAAAATATAAAAGCCATTTTCCAAATTTTGCGGAAGTTCAATAAATGATCTGCCATACTCCTCAGTTTTTATTATTTCTGGATTGATAGAAAGTATTTTTTCAAATTTACTTAGATCATTTTTTCCACTTGAGTCGCTTCTATTATATCTTGTCCATGTATAATCCTCTCTATAATTTTCCAAATACAATTTAGAAAATTCATCTGCAGTAGCAATTCTATACACATCCAATTTCAAATCTTCTTTTTTGACATCACTAGTATAAACAGAAAAAACCGGTTTCTTGCCGGGAATAAATTCCAAAAAATCACTGTCAAAAGCGAAACTTCCTTTATTGTTTTCTTTTTCTAAAGAAGCCGTTTCAAATGTAAACTTAAAATCTTTTTCTAAAATTTCTCCCCCTTCTTGATTTTTCAACCCCTTTTTTATAGTTACCTCGTATATAGTCTTTTCTTTAAGTTTTTCTGGGATAAAGGTAAACGTATTGCCTTTTGTTTCAAATTTTCCCGACACTTTTGGATTAATTTCAAAAAAATCTTTTCCCTCTCCTATCTTTTCTCGATTAAAAGCAATTTCAATTCCAGAATTAACCGGCACGGAGGTTCCTTTATTCCTTGGATGAGTTTTTATAACTTGAAAAGGAGCCTTGATCTGAAACGACCAGCCATATTCATGATCGGCATACTGTGGATCACTAACGGAAGCTTTATAAACTAATCCTTTTTGAAGCTCTTCTTTTGGTTTTATTTCATAAGCCAAAACAGTTCCTGCGCCTTCCTGACCAGAATCAGCCAAAGCAATTTGAACTCCTGCGATTTTTTCATAAACTTTTTTTACTTCAAAATCCAGCACTGGATCAAATTTCAAAATATCACGCACTTCTTTTTCCGAAAGTTTTATTTTACTTCTAAAAATAAAAACGGAATCACTTTTAATTCCGTCCAGACTTGCTTTCTCAACACTCAAATCAAATCGGGAATTAAATTCTTTACCCAAGATAGAATTTTTTGACTGATAAAGCTTATATATTCCAAATGTTCCTACTAAAAGAATAGCGAACCCTAAAATTCCTAGACCTATTTTTTTGTATTTTTGTTTTTCCATATAAAAAAGTTAATTTTTAAAATTAACTTAATTATAGCACATTATTTTTATAAGAAGGATTTAATTTTTTGAATAGTTCTATATAGCCAATACTTTTTTTGATTGATTATAATATCATAACACCCGGGATATTCAACAGTTTCTGTATTAGGTGAAAATCCTAATTTAAATCTTGTGATTCCCTCCCAAGAATTTTTTTTGCTTCTTGCTTCTTTATTCTTACTTCTTATTTTCACTCCCCCAAAATCATACTTTGCGCAACCTACTGCCTTTGCGTCTTTTATAGCCTGCCACTGCAAAAGATAGGGTGCCATTAAGTTTTTATATTTATCATCCGATGCGCCGTGCAAATAGATGCAAGTATCGCCATAAAAAATTACAATGTTAGCGACAATAATCACCCCTTTATATTCGGCAACATATAATTTCAAAATAGCATTCGGAATAACTTCAAACATTTTGCGATAATAACTTTCGTCATGTATAACAATCCCTTGCCTTTCCGCCATTATCTTACTTAATCTTAGGAAATCTTCTACATATTCTCCGCTTACTTCTCGCTTCTTTATTCTTACTTCTTTTTTCTCCGCCAATTTTATATTATATCTAGTTTTACTTTTCATCCCCGCTAAAATTTCCTCCTCGCTTTTTGCAATATCAATCACAAAAGTTTCCTTCGGTTGCATATCATGCGGAGCTTTAATTGTTTTATACTTTATATTTTTTTTAATTAAATTTAAAATTTTTTCATTTTCCGGCTCAATCCTAATCCACCCCGCCTTATTTTCTTTCGCTAATTTAATTAATTCTTGTATTTGCTTGCTAAATGCTTCATGTTTCATTATACATGACATTATCGGTCCCCGCGGAAGATAAAAATATCTTCCAACCAGTGGAAGTGTATGCAAAATTATATTCGCCCGAAAATTATCATTTTCAAGATGGAAAGTTTTTCGCCCGACTGATTCCTGAAATTTTCTCCATTGCTCGGATTGTAAAAAGTTTTTTTCAAAAGAATTATCCGGAATTAAATTTTCTTTTTTTTTATCCATAGAAATATCTCTTGTGTCAAAATCTTCAATAATTGATTTTAAAATTTATTTATAAAATTTTTCAAAAAAAATTTTCCTTTGCAAAAAAATATAAAGCAAACTATAAATTATTTTAATAAATAGAAACAACATGCAACAAAACACAGAAACAAGTTATTTTGCAACAGACATAATAAAATTTTATTTGATTTTGGAGTATATTTACAACTACGCTCGAACTTACTTTATCAAAAATTCGTGAGAAAAACAATTGCCCGCCCCGCAAAAGCGGGGCGAGGCAAAAACGAAACAAAAAAATCGGCTCGCGGGCAAAAAATTTCCTCCCCTAAAACCCCTCCATTTTTGCCCGTCCGCCGAGAATTTTTTATCATTTTTACCCGAATTTCCTAAAATTTCCTCAATAATTCTTGACATAAATATAGAAAATGATACTATAAGATTGTTGATGAAATGTAAGTAATCAACCGGCTGCCTAACGCATAGGCAAACAGTTCTTTAAAAAAGAGGTGTGCCAATGGCAGCTAAAAATTACAAAATGAAGGAAGCATTTGTTTTAGTGGGTGTGATAGCCGCTGGTAAATCCTATATCGGCAGGCTGATTGAAAATTGTTTTGATATTCCTTTTTTTAAATATGAAGACATTTTTATTGAAGCACAAAAAGATCATCCCGATGATTTTTTGAAACTGGCTGAACCCTTGGCCGAAAAAGCCATTTTTGAATTTTTAGACAAGAGAGGAAGAATTTGCTTTGAGGATACTATGAATAGGCCATATTCTTTGGCTATTCTGAAAAAACTTCAGCAGATTTCTGATGTCAGAATAATTTATGTTGACACGCCCATTGACTTGGCTCGTCAGAGACTTCGGCAAAGACCTAAAAGCACACACGTGCGATGGACGAAGGAAGAGTTGGATAAAATTTATGCTGATATCAGAAGGGTTGAACTCGATTACGACATTATTGTAGACAATTCAAGCTCTTCAGACGAGGAGATTAGGAGAAATCTGCAAGAATTAATGTCGGAAAGAGTGTGGTGCAGTGATTGTGTGGAAATAAGTTTCAGGGGGCAGAAATTAAAATTCGACAGCTGGTCTGGTGTGAATTTAACCCCCTACGATATGGAATATCAGCCATGGAGAGCCTCATTCCGCAAAGAGAATTTGGGCTATTTAAGGCACTACGATTTGAGGCCCGGAGATGTTGTGATTGATGCCGGCGGCTATGAAGGAACGTTCTCGATTTATGCCGCAAAGGCCGTCGGAGAAACGGGCAGGGTCATCGTATTTGAGCCCGACACGGAAAATTGCATGAAGCTTGAAGCCAATATTAGGCTGAATGGATTGACGAACGTGATAGTCGTAAACAAGGCCCTATGGAGTGAAGGCAAAACGCTCAAGTTTAACAACAAGCACACAGCCGGAGCGTCTTTCTTCTTCAATGCGAGCCCTCATGCCGTTGAGATGTCCGCTGTTTCGATCGACAACGAATTGGAAAGGCTAGGAATAAGCAAAGTCGATTTCATTAAGATGGATATCGAAGGCTCAGAGATTAGAGCGATAGAGGGCGCAAAAAAAGTGTTAATGAATAACGCCGTAAATCTTGCGGTAGCTTCTTACCACATTATAAGCGGCGAAGAAACATCGACAGGAGTGGAAGCAGTTTTGCGAAAATTCGGATATGAAGCTATGACTGAATTTCCGCAACACAAAACCACATATGGATTTAAAAAATGTTAGCAATATAAAACCCCTTTTTGCATCGCGCATCTGGGGGTTCTTTTTTTATTCCCAAAAAAATACCGAGATTAATTTCTTGGTTTTTGGTAACAACGATTGATTTTTACTCATTGACAAAAGATATTAAAAGTAGTAATATAGAGTTAGATGAATTTTTAATAAATCATTAAAAAATATTATTAATCGGCTACAAAGATAGATTATCTATCCTTGTAATCTAAATAAGATGAAATACGAAGATGGAGTATATTTACGATTTCGCTCGAACTCATTTTATCA
>PFHO01000066.1:1845-18750 GCA_002782345.1 Candidatus Moranbacteria bacterium CG_4_8_14_3_um_filter_34_16 | reverse complement strand
TTGATGGTCTAGAGCCTTATTAAATTGTTCTTCTTGAAATTCCATAAAAATAGTTTTCTAAATAACAAAACACGCCTTTTTTAAAATTAAACCGCTATAAACTTATTTGATATTTACATAAAATAGCATACCTTTTGGCTTATTGGATATAAATTTACGCTTTTACTTTATATTTATCTGATATCTGAAACCACAGAAAACATTATTTTTAGGTAACTTAATATCTTTAAATTACCACTGGTTTCATAATTTGTATTCGGACAAAAAAGCAATCTGAAAATAAATTCTGGTTAAAAATTGCATTTATTATTCTTGCTAATAAACTTAAAACTATTTCTGTTTTTCCATTTGCTCAAAAATCCCTTCTGTGGCAATAGCGCCTTCTGCAACAGCCGTAACCACCTGACGAAACTTATTTGAACCGTTAGTAATATCGCCAGCGGAAAAAACTCTCGAGACGTTTGTTTCGCCATTTTTTTGAATTTTTATATATCCCTCTTCATCTGAAATAATTCCCAAATCAGAAGCATAACTAATTTCAGGATATGATCCAATTTCAACAAAAACACCTTCTAAATTTATTTCTCTTTCTCCTTGATATGGTTTTTCAAGGATAATTTTCTCTAATTTTTCTTTTCCTAAAAATTCTTTTACGTTATTTTCAAAAATAATTTCTATTTTTGGATTTTTTTGGATTTTTTCTATCCAAAAAGGCTCCGAACGAAGTTTCTCCCCACGATAAATTATACATACTTTATTGCAAATATCCGCTAAATATAAAGCGGAAACTACTGCGCTATTTCCTCCGCCGATTACGCCGACATTTTTTTCTTTATAAAAAAACCCATCACAAGTGGCGCAATAAGAAACACCTTTGCCTAAAAATTTTTCCTCCCCTTTTACATTCAATTTTCTTCTTTTTGTTCCTGTCGCCAAAAGAATAAATTTCGTTATTATTTCTTCTTTGTTTTCTAAAATAATCCTAAAAAAAGCTTCTTCTTTTTTGATTTTTCTCACTTTTTGACTAATAATTTGGACTCCGTATTTTTTAGCATGACGACCCAGTTTTTGAGAAAATTCAAAACCGCTAATATCTTCAATTCCCGGATAATTATCCAGAGAATGCGTTTCGGAGATTTGTCCGCCTAAAAGTTGACCGATTATTATATGAGAAATATTATAACGAGAAGCATAAATGGAAGCGGATAATCCAGCCGGACCCGCTCCAATAATCCCCAAATTAAATTTTTTCTTATTTTTTTCCATTTTTTCCATTATTTTTCATTTTTTTATCGGCATAACAATATAGATAAAATCATTTAATTCTTCCTTTGTTTTTCCACTAACTTCTTTTATGGCAATTGGACTAGTATCATTATTTATTAAAATCATCACTTCTTTTGTGGAAACAGCCAAAACTCCATCTAATAAATATTTAGCGTTAAAAACAACTTCCTGAGATGGTCCGTGCACGTCATATTTAAGCTCTGTTGAATTTTCTCCCGTTTCTGAACCAGACGCTAAAAGAAAAACATTTTTCTTCTGAGAATCAATTTTAAGCCTAATCTCGTTAGAATTTCCACTGGCGAATAATCCGGCTAATTTTATCCCATTTTGTAAAGTGATTTTATCGCAAATTAACTTAGTTTCATATTTATTGGGAATAATATGTTTATATTCAGGATATTTTCCATTTATCAAACGAGAAACTATCTTTATCCTATTAAATTCAAAAAAAATTTGCCCTTCTTCAATAGAAATATTTATTTTATTATTATCTTCCATATTTAAATCAGTTGAAATAATGCGATTAATTTCAGCTAAAACATTAAATGGAATTATTATTTCACTACCATTTTGAGCAACTCTCATATATTCCGCTTCATCAACTTCAATATTTTTTCTTTCTAATTTATACTCACTAAGACGAAAACTGTCCGTAGCCGCCCAAAAAAGCTCCTCCTCTTTTAAAATCAAATTAAAACCAGTTAATTCTTGTCTCGCTTCATTTATCGCTATCGCCGGAGAAACTTTGGAAAAAATCATTCTAAAAAAAATTGCAGGTATTTTTAAAATAAATTCTTTTACTTTTAGTGGAATTAATGGAAAATCATCCGCTATATTTGATTTTATAATAGTTTTATTAGATCCGCTTTTAATTTTTAAATTTTCTTCTTTGTCTGTTTCTAAGGATATTTTTTCACCTGAAGGCAAATTAGAAAAAAAACTGCTAATTAATTTTGCTGGAACCGCGATTCTTCCTGTTTTTTCCACTTTTGCTCCTATTTTGGCAATAATACCGATTTCTAGGTTAGTTGCTTCTATTTTTAAACTGTTTTTGTCCGCTTCTAAAAGTAAATTATTTAAAATAGGTAATGTATTTCTTTTAGTAACAACTTTTTCACAAGCTTGAATAGATTTTTTTAAATTATCTTGAATGCATGTTAGTTTCATATTAGTATAGTATTCTTTTTATTTAATTATTTAATGTTATTATTATATATTAGTAAAAGAAAATTAGAGGAAAAAGTCAAAAAATGTTTCATATAAAGCAAAAAAACAGAGGATAATTGGTTGATAAACAATAATAAATAGTTTGTTTTAGTGGTGAATAACTTTATTTTTTTATAAAAAATAAATTAATGCGGATATTATGAACAACAAAAATAAGAATTTATTCTAGAGTTATCCCACATCTTATAAACAGTTTTTCAACAATTTTTTTAAAAATCAAATAACAGAATAGATTCTATTTTTTATATCTTCCAAACTCTCTTTTAATTTCTCATCTATTTCTATAGCGGAAGAAATTTTTTCGCAAGCATGAATGACGGTAGTATGATCCCTTCCTCCTAGCTTATCTCCAATGCCGGGAAAAGAAAATTGTAGTTCTTGTCGCATTAAAAACATAGCAATTTGTCTCGGGAGCACAACTTCCTTTTTTCTATTTTTAGCGATTAAATCATCAATACTGACTTCATAAAAAGAAGAAACTGTTTTTAGAATATGTTTATAAGTGATTCCTTTTTTTTTACCACTGGAAATTATATCAGACAATGAGTTTTTTGCGTAAGTTAAATCTATAGATTGATTGGTTAATTGAGAAGAAACAGAAACTCTATTAAGCGCTCCTTCTAATTCTCGCACATTATGTTTTATATTAGAAGCGATAAACTCTATTGCTTCATTAGAAATTTCAATTTTATCCTTAAGCGCTTTTTTTCTTAATATTGCCACTCTAGTTTCATGATCTGGCATAGAAACATCAGCAATCATTCCTCCTTCAAAACGAGAACGCAATCTTTCTTCTAGAATTTGAATAGCCTTAGGGGGGCGATCACTAGAAAGAACAATTTGCTTATTAAGTTGATATAGATAATTAAAAATGTGAAAAAATTCTTCTTGAGTTTTTTCTTTTCCGGAAATAAATTGAATATCGTCAATAATAAGCAAATCAATTTTTTGGTAACTTTCCTTAAATTCATTAGCTTTTTGATTTTTTATGGCATCTATAAGATTGCTAGTGAATCTTTCTGAGGAAACATATTTAACATTTAAAGCAGGATTTCTTTTAATAATTTCGTTGCCAATAGATTGAATAAGATGGGTTTTTCCCAATCCTACTCCTCCGTAAATAAAAAGAGGATTATAAGAATTTCCCAAGTTTTGGGAAACAGCGAAACAAGCGGCTCTAGCTAACTCGTTGCTTCCTCCAACCACAAAATTTTCAAAAGTATATTTTTGATTTAGATTATTTTCTAAAAAAGAAGGGAAATATGATTTTTTGTTTAAAGTGATGTTTTGTGGCGGGACAATAGCATCCATAGAAGGTTGCGCGTTTTGAATGGGAACGTTTTTTGAATTAGTGATGATATTGCAAGAAACTGATTGAATGTTTTCTTGTATATTTCTTAAGGATTTTAGAATATAAATATTATATTTATTTTCTAACCATTCTTTTGCGAAACCATTTGGTACTCCAATAATTATATGATTATCTTCATAAGAAAGAATAGAGGTATTTTTAAACCAAGTCTTAAAATTGGCTTTTGAAATGGAAAGCTCTATTTCTCCTAAAGCTGTTTTCCAAAGTTCCTCGTTGTTCATTTGATTATTTGAATGGAAAATTAAATATAAAATATATAAAGAAAGATTTCTAAAAAAAGTATAACACAAGAAGAAAAGAAAAGATTTAAAAAAAGTGGGAAAAGCTGTTTATAACTTGTTGAAAAGATTTTTCAATAAAAATAATTTCTAAAATAACTAGCTTTATTATATAAAAAATATTTTAAAAAGCAAATTTTGCTTTTTCTTATAAATTGACTTTAATAGTATAAGCTGATAAACTTTGAATTGAAATTTATTATTATATTTTAAAAAAATGAGCCAAACATACAAGCCTAAAAGTCAAAAGAGAAAGAAAAGACACGGATTTATGGAGCGTTCAGAAAGTAAGTCCGGAAGAAATGTCTTAAAAAATAGAAGACAAAAGGGAAGAAAAAAACTAACGACAGTTTAAATGCTTTCTTTAAGCAATAGAATCACGAAAAACAAAGATTTTGAAGAGGTTCACAAAAAGGGTGATTTTTTTTCTTTTGGAATAGTTTTTCTCAAAATTAAAAAAAATAATTTAGGTTACACTCGCTTTGGAATTTCAATTGGACTAAAATTTTCCAAAAAAGCGACTGAAAGAAATAAAATAAAAAGAAAATTGCGGCTTATTTTAGACCAAAAATTTCCCAGTGTGAAAAAAGGATTTGATATTGTGATAGGAATCAAAAAAAGAGATGGTTTGCCAGATAATCAAGAATTAATGCGAGACATAGAAAAAAGTTTAAAATTAGGGAGGGTAATTAACTAAATTTTTTTATTGATATGAGTTTTTTATTTAATGAATTTATTTATAGACCGATATATAATTTATTGGTTTTTATCTATAATGTGATTCCTTTTGGCGATTTTGGGTTGGCTATTATTATTTTAACATTAATTATTCGTTTTATTATTATTCCTTTAAGTCGAAAACAAATAGAATCACAGAAAAAAATTCAGGAGCTGCAACCTAAAATTAAGGAAATTCAGGAAAAATATAAAAATGACAAAGAAAAACAAAGCCGGGCATTGATGGAGTTCTATAAAAAAAACAAAGCTAACCCTCTTTCCGGATGTTTGCCAATGATTTTTCAGCTCATTTTTTTTATTGCTATATATAGGGTGTTGCTGAATATTTCTAATGCCGGTTTACTGGTTTCAGATCAAGAATTATATCCATTTATTTCCAATCCTGGACAAATTAATCAATCTTTTCTAGGAATAATTAATCTTTCAGGCGTGATAAATTTTAATCAGCTAACATTAAAAGAACTTCCTCAAATCGTTTTAGTTTTAGCAACAGCCGTTATTCAATTTATCCAAACTAAAATGCTTATGCCAAATATGGCGAAAAATGTTTCTTCTAAGCCGGATATCTCTCAAGCAATATCAAAGCAAATGCTTTTTTTGGGACCACTATTGACTTTATTCATCGGATTGAAATTTCAGGCTGGATTAGTGCTTTATTGGTTTACTTCCACGGTTTTTTCTGTCCTGCAACAGTATTTTTTGAAGAAAAAAGAAGAAAAAAAACCTGCCAAAGCTAATTTATAAGTTTTAAAAATATGGATAATCAAAACCAAAGCGAAATAGAGAGAGAACAAGAAAAAAATAATATTGAAAAAAAAATAACTGAAATATTGGATAAAATGGGGTTTTTATTTAATTTGGAAATGAAAGAATCGGAAGAAGACGAAAAAACTCAACAAAAAAACTTAATTTGTAACATTAAAACACAAGAATCTAATTATCTTATTGGTCAGCATGGAGTTAATCTCCAAGCTTTGCAACATATTTCTAGAATAATAATCAGAAAACAATTAGACTCTAAAACAGATTTTATTTTGGATGTTAATTTTTACCGTCAAGAAAAAAACAAATCTATAATAGAAATAGCTAAAAATATAGCCAATCAGGCGATAATGGAAAAGAAATCTTTCATTCTTCGTCCAATGTCGCCTTATGAAAGAAGACTGGTTCACTTAGAACTTTCTAAAAATAAAGAAGTGTCCACTGAAAGCATTGGAGAAGGAGAAGACAGAAGAATTGTAATAAAACCTATAGGATTAATTTAGCTTAAAACTTTTTTTTCTATGTTTGTTGCCAAAAAAATAGCTTATAATGTGTTGGCGAACAGTCTTTCAAAGATATTAACAATAGTTTTAGCTTTAGCTTCTCTTAGCCTTATCACTCGCTATCTTGGCAAAGAAGGCTTTGGAGATTATGCCACTGCATTAGCTTTTTTGTCTTTTTTTTCGGCGTTAGCCGATCTAGGTTTAAATTCTTCTTTGACCCGAGAAATTTCCCGACCAAATGCCTCCGAAAAAGACATTGTTAGCAAAATTTTTTCTTTGCGAATAGTTGTTTCTTTATTGATTTTATTGCTTGCTCCTTTCTTTGTTTTTCTTTTCCCTTATTCTTTGGAAGTTAAAAAGGCCATTGTTTTAGTGGCGATTTCTTTTTTCTTTTCTTCCTCTTACCAAGTGTTAAATGGAATTTTTCAGAAAAAATTGGTTATGGACAAGGTAGCTCTAGTTGAGTTTTTGGGAAAAATTTTGCAATTTTTAGTTATTTTTGTGGCAGTGAAATTTCAAATGGGATTTCTTTGGGTAGTTTCATCGCTTCTTTTTTATATGATATTCAATTTTATTGGGGTTTTTTGGTGGTCGCGAAAATATCTAATTTTCAATTTTAAAATAGATTGGGAATATTGGAAAAAATTTCTTAAAGAATCTTATCCAATCGGTATTTCAGCTTTAGTTGTTTTTATTTATTTTAAACTGGACACTATTCTTCTTTCTCTTTTAAAGACCAATTCCGACGTGGGTATTTATAATGTAGCTTACAAAGTTATTGAAAATATTACTTTTTTTCCGGCGATGATTATTGGTTTAGTTTTCCCCATTTTTTCTCAAACAATTTTTTCTCAAAAGGAACGCTTTTTTGAAGTTTCAAACAATATTTATAAAGTTTTTTGGATTATTGTTATTCCTCTTTTGGTAGGAACTATTTTTTTCTCCAAGCAGATAATTTATTTTATTGGCGGACCAAATTTTTCTCAGTCAGTTTTAGTTTTGAGAATTTTGATTTTTGCGTTAGCGTTGATTTTTTTTGGAAATTTTTTCAATAGTATTTTAATTGCTGGGAATAAACAAAATAAATTGCTTAAAATTCTAAGTTTAGTTGCGATTTTCAATATTTTACTTAACTTAATTCTTATTCCTAAATTTTCCTATTTAGGCGCCGCCTTTTCCTCAGTATTTACAGAATTTTTAGTTGTTTTAGGCGGAGTGTATGTTGTTTCAAAAGAATTGAATTATTTTCCTCAAATTAAAAATTTTTCTAAAATTATTTTTTCTGGAATAATTATGGTTCTATTTTTCTTTTTATTCAGACAGTATAATTTTTTAGTAGTCGGGATAATTGGTTCTATTTTATATATTCTCTCTCTTTGGCTTCTAGGAGTCGTTAAGAGTGATGAAATTGGCGGAATAATTTCAATTAAAAGAAAAAAAAATGCAAAATTTTCCTAAAGTTTCCATTATAGTTTTGAACTATAATGGAAAAGATTTTATCAAAAAGACTTTAATGTCGGTGTTTAATTTAAATTATCCTAATTTTGAAACAATTTTAGTGGATAACGCTTCTACGGACGGTTCATTAGAAATGTTAAGAGGATTTTTTCCAAATCTTTTAATTATAAAAAATAATGTTAATAAGGGATTTTCGGGTGGCAATAATGAGGGAATAAAGTATGTGCTAGAAAGAAAAGCGGATTTTATTTTGCTTTTGAACTATGATACGGAAGTGGAAAAATCATTCCTAACAAATTTGATATTTTCGGCTCAAAAAAGCGAAAAAATCGGTTTGGTTAGTCCAATAATTTTTTCTAAAAATTCTTCAAAAATCTGGTTTTCCGGCGGGAAAATTGATTGGATGAGAATGAAAACTATTCATGAAAGAGAAAAAAGAACTCACGATTACGCAAAATCGGATTATCTTACGGGATGCTCTCTGCTTATAAAAACGGAAGTTTTCAAAAAAATCGGACTTTTAGATGAAGATTACTTTTTATATTGGGAGGACGCTGATTTTAGTGTAAGAGCAAAAAAAGCGGGATATGATCTTGTAGTTTCTTCAAAAAGTCGTATTTTTCATTTTGAAAAAAGTGAAAATAAAGAAAATAAAGAAAATAAAATTTATTGGTTAATTCTTTCTGGTCTTATTTTTTTTCAAAAGAATGCTTATTTTTGGCAAAAAATTTGGCTTAAGCCTTATATTTTAGCCAGAAAAACAAAAAATTATTTTGATCTAAAAAAAGAAAAAAATACTTTAGCTAAGATAGTCAAAAAGGCTTATGATGATTTTGGAAAAAGAAAAAAAGGAACTATCCATAATAATTGTTAATTATAAAAGCGAGCTTTATTTGGAAAAATGTTTGCTTTCTTTTCTTGGTGAAAAACTTTCAAAAATCAATTTTGAAATTATTATTGTTAACAATGACAAAGACACTGATTTAAATTGGATTTCAAAAAAATTTCCTCATACATTTGTTTTAAATAGCCCTCAAAATAACGGATTTGGAGCCGGAAATAATTTAGGAGCAAAAAAAGCTTGCGGAGAATTTCTTTTTTTTCTAAACCCTGATACCGAAGTGAAAAAAGTTGATTTTGAAAAAATTTTTCTTTTGTTTCAAAAGGATTGTTTTTTGGGTGTTTTAGGAGTTGGTATAATTTCTTTTTTTGGGGAATTCCAAAAGTGGATTTTTGGGGAAGAGATAGGATTTTGGAATTTACTCAAAAATAATTTAAAATTTTTTTCTTCAAAAAATAAGCAAGATTATAATAAAATTCAAAAAACGGATTGGGTTTCTGGAGTGGCTTTTTTTATTCGGAAAAAAACTTTTTTTGAAATAGGGGGGTTTGATGAAAATTTTTTTATGTATTTTGAAGATATGGATTTATGTCGGAGAATTCGTCTAGCCGGAAAAAAAGTCCTTTATTATCCCAAATTTTTAGTAAAGCATAGGGGTGGTCAAAGTTATTTTTGCAAAAAGGATCAAAAAAGAGATTATTATAAATCGCAAAGATATTATTTTTTAAAACATAAAGGAAAAATACAAACATTGATCTTAAGGTGGGGGGAGTTTTTTGTAATGCGTTTAGGAATATAATAGACATGTTGCTTAATAAATCGCTACTGCAATTTCTGCATTTTAGTCAAATACCTCTAAATGGACAATAATTTACGATTTTCAAAATTATGCTTTTTAAATTGATTCAAATTTTTTTGCTATATCTTCCTTTTCAAATAGCGCTTAATCCTTCAGTTGGAGTTGATTTAGCTTCAGCACGATTATTGGCGGTTTTGTTTTTTTTATTTTGGGTGGCGGAAGGTTTGCGGAAAAAAACAATTTTTATTGGCGCTAATAAGGTAACATTTTCCTTGATTGCTTTTTTATTTTTTCTTTCCTTCTCTTATTTTTCGGCAGAAAATGAATATTGGTCAATGAGAAAATTATTTTTTTTCTTTTCTATTTTTCCTTTTTATTTTGTTGTTGCCGATGTCGTTGATTCTTTTGAAAAAAAAATAAAATTGGTAAAAATGCTGGTTATTTCGGCACTAGCAATTTCTTTTTTGGGATTAATTCAATTTTTTTCTCAATTTATTTTTGGAATAAACGCAGTTTATTCTTTTTGGGCGAAAAATATGGCGCCTCTTTTTCTAGGCAACGTTTTTTCGGAAATAGTTTTGGATTATCCCAGTTGGTTGGTGAATGTTTCCGGAGAAAATTATTTTCGGATCATCGCGACTTTTCCCGATCCGCATATGATGGCTCTTTTTTTGGGGCTTATTTTGCCTTTATCAGCGGGAATGATAATCACTCAAACGAGAAAAAAAGTATGGATATTCTCTTTCCTGATTATTTTTTGGGCGGATTTGCTTACTTTTTCTAGAGGGGGATATTTGGCTCTTGCGGGAGGGATATTTTTTCTAATTTTTTTTTCTTTTTCTTTTTTATCTCAAAAATACAGAAATTTTTTGATTATTGGATCTTTAATTCTAATTTCTTTTCTTTTTTTGCCCGGACCAATTTCAAAACGTTTTTCTTCTACTTGGAATTTTAGAGAAGGCTCTAATCTGGGAAGAATAGAAATGTGGAAAAAATCAATTGAAATCAGTTCCGAACATATTTGGACAGGAGTGGGATTGGGTAATTATTCTTTGGCTGTTGATCCGACAGCACAATACAGAGAACCGATTTATTCGCATAATACCTACTTGGATATCTTGGTTGAAACCGGGGTTTTTGGTCTTTTTTCCTGGTTGGCTCTCTTGGGTTTTTCCTTGTTGAATTTTTTGAAAAAAACTTCCCAAAACAAGCTGTATTTTTTTGGGGCATTGAGTATAATTATTTTTATAACTCATTCTTTTGTGGAAACCGGACTTTATTCTCCTCAAGTTATGATTGTTTTAATGGTTCTTTTTGCTATAAGCGAAGAAAAAAATAATGTGTCCAAAGTTCAAACTTAAAAAAATGTTTCAATCATCATGGGGGGTTTATTTTTTAGTGTTTTTTTTGCCTTTATATTTGGTGCGATTTAAATTTGGATTTATCCCAATCAATCTTTGGGAATTAATGGCAATATTTTTTCTCTCAATTTGGTTTTTGAAAAAATATCAAGAAAAAAAAATTAAACGTGATTTTTTTGAAAAATCTTTTTTAGGGAATAAAGGTATTTTTTGGTCTATTTTAATTATTTTTCTTTTTTTGTTTTTATCCGCCGTTTTCAATGATAATTGGATGAAATCGCTAGGAATGATTAAGAGTTGGTTTTTAATTCCGCTATTTTTTTCTTTTTGGGCGCAAAAAGTTGTTTTACCGCGAAAAAAAGAGAATATTTTGAAGAGTTATTTTTTTTCTGCGACGGCAATTTCAATTATTGGTTTGGTATATTTGATTTTAGGCGAGATGACTTATGATGGAAGATTGACAGCTTTTTTTAATTCGCCTAATTATTTGGCGATGTTTTTGGCTCCAAGCGTGATTATCGGTTGGAAATTGGCAAAAACCAAAAAAACATTTTTTTATTTATTTTTAGGAATTATTTTAATAGCACTTTATTTCTCGTTTTCTTACTCCGCTTGGATAGCTACAACAATCGCGTTGGTAATTGTTCAAACTAAAGATTTTTTTAGGGAAAAACAAAAAAATAAAATTTTTATATTTTTAATTTTTCTTGCAAGTATGATGTTTTTTTTATTTTTTTTCCAGCTTAAAACGGAAAAGTTTAGAAGTAGCTTTGGAATGGAAGCGAGATCTTCTTTTAATTCTAGAATAACAATTTGGAAAGCTTCCTGGAAAATAATTCAAGAAAGTCCATTTTTAGGGATTGGAATAGCTAATTTTCAATCAAAATACTTGGAATATCAAAAGTTTTTTCCTCCTTATTTAAACTGGGCGGTTCCTCATCCACATAATATCTTTTTGGCTTTTTGGCTTTTTGGAGGAATAGGGGCGTTATTAAGTTTTGTTTTTTTGTTGTTTTTTTGGTTGAAGGAATTTTGGCGCAAAAAGAATGAAGAAAATGGAGAAATTGTTTGGGTTGTTTTGGGAATTATGACAACTATTATTATTCAAGGTTTTTTTGATACAACTTATTTTAAAAATGATCTGGCGGTTATTTTTTGGCTTAATTTTATTTTCTGAAAAAAAAGTTTTTAAGGTGTTTTTGAGATTAAGGAAACATTATTTAAAGAAGCTAGATTTTCTTCTATTTTTTCTATTTCATTCTCAACTATATCATAGTCTTCCCAATTTCCTTTATCTAGACAATCTTTTTGAAATAAGACGAGGGTTTCCAACTTTTTTACCAATTTCAATTTTTGTTTTGATAGCATTTTTTTGTTTTTAAAAATAAAAAATATTTTATTGATCAATAAAATATTTATAAAAATTAACCGGTTTTTTTAACAACTTTTCTATTATACATTTTCAAACAATTTTTGTCAATCTTTTTGTACAAAAAAAAAGAGCCAGTTTAACGACTTGGCTCAATGTCGGTTTTTTTTAAAAAGAACTGAACTGCCAAGCTAATGCGGATTTTAACGCGAACAGTTCGCTTGTTTAGAAAAGACTAGTGGCTCTCGACAAGCCTCTTTTTCAATGGTAGAATTAAAAAAGGTTTAGATAATATTATAATAGCTGATACAATTATTCTATGAATATTCAATACTATGGTCATTCCTGTTTTAAAATAATTACAAAACCGGCAGGCAGAGGTCGTGAAGAAGTAACTATTTTTATTGATCCTTTTGATAAAAAAGTAGGCCTGCGACCGCCCCAAGGCAATGCTGATTTGGTTCTGATTTCTCATCATCATTACGATCATGACAATGTGAGCACGCTTAAAGGAAATCCTTACCAAATTGATTTGCCGGGAGAATATTCCTTAAAAGGAGTTAATATTGTCGGGATTGCTTCTTTTCATGATGATAAGAATGGTCAAGAACGTGGGCAAAACACAATTTATATTTTAGAATCTGAAGACATTAGGGTTTGCCATTTGGGTGACTTGGGGCATGATTTGACCCCAAAACAAATGGAAGAAATAAATAGACTAGACGTGCTTATGATTCCGATTGGAGGCAAATATACGCTTAGTGGAGAGCAAGCATCTGAAATTGTTAAAAAATTAGAGCCTAAAATAGTTATCCCTATGCATTTTAAAATAAAAGGAAGTTTAATTGATATTGAAGACGAAAGCAGTTTTTGTTCCATAATGGGCAATTGTCCTCGAGAAAGACTATCTAAAATCAACATCAAAGCGAAAGATTTAGAAGATAAAAACCAAGAGATAATAATTATGGGAGTGGAATAAATCTCAAATGAATATTCAAGAAAAAATTGAAGAAATCAAAAAAAAGCCGGAACACATTAGAGTTCGTTACGCTTGGTTTTTGACGGCAATTTGCATGTTTTTCGTTTTTTTAATTTGGGAGGTTTCTTTTAGAATGAATATGGAATCAATTCAAAACAATCCAGATTCCAAATTTGATTTTGATGGGAGTAAAGCGATAAAAGATATTCAAAATAAAAAGGAAGATCTCAAAAAAATAAAAGACAATATAAGCGGAGTAACAGAAAAATCTAATTTTTTGCTAGAGAAAGGAAACAATCCTGAGAATGAATCGGAAATAAGAAGTGAATTGAAAAAATAATTTTGTATTTAGAAAAAATATGTCTAAAAAAGATTCTCAAAATGAGAAAAGTTTTGAATTGGAAAATTTCAAAATCAAAAGTATAACTGAAGAAATTCAACAGTCTTACCTGGATTACGCTATGAGTGTGATTGTATCCAGGGCACTTCCGGATGTCAGAGACGGTCTGAAACCGGTGCACAGAAGAATTCTTTATTCTATGTGGAATACCGGACTTCGTGCTAATGCTAAATTTAGAAAATCAGCCACGGTAGTGGGAGAAGTCTTAGGTAAATTTCATCCGCATGGTGATTCTGCGGTTTATGAATCAATGGTTAGGATGGCACAAGATTTTTCTTTGCGTTATCCTCTTGTCAATGGACAAGGGAATTTCGGCTCTATGGATGGAGATAGTGCGGCCGCTTATCGTTATACAGAAGCGAAATTATCAACTATTGCTGAAGAAATGCTTTTAGATATTGAAAAAAACACGGTTGATTTTGTGCCTAATTTTGATGGACAGCATAAAGAGCCAGTTGTTTTACCGGCTGGACTTCCTCAATTATTATTAAATGGTTCTATGGGTATTGCTGTGGGAATGGCGACTAATATTCCCCCGCATAATCTAGGAGAATTAATCGATGGGATAATTTATCTCATTGATAATCCTTCCGCTTCAGTAGAAGATTTAGCTCAATTTATTAAAGGACCTGATTTTCCTACGGGAGGGATTATTTATAATAAAAAGGATATTTTAGAAGCTTATAAAATCGGACGAGGGAGAATTATTACTCGAGCCAAAGCAGAAATAATTGAGAATAAAGCGGGAATTTTTCAAATTGTGGTAAATGAAATGACTTATGCTACTAATAAAGCGACTTTGGTTGAAAAAATCGCTAATTTAGTGAAAGAAGGAAAGATAATTGGGATAAAAAATCTTCGGGATGAATCTGATAAAGATGGTGTGCGCTTAGTAGTAGATCTAAAAAAAGATGCCTATCCTCAGAAAGTGCTCAATAAATTATATTCTCTTACCGATCTTCAGAAAAATTTTGGAGTGAATATGCTAGCATTAGTAGGAGGAATTGAACCTCAAGTTTTAAATCTGAAAGCTATTTTAGAAGAATATGTGACTCACAGGAAAATTGTTGTTATTAGAAGAACTAAATATGATTTAGATAAAGCCAAAGACAGGGCACATATTTTAGAAGGGCTTAAAAAAGCTTTAGATAACATTGACGCAGTCATTGAAACAATCAAAAAATCTCCCACCAAAGAAGAGGCACATATAAATTTGATGAAAAAATTCAAATTATCTGATAAACAATCCGTCGCTATCTTGGAAATGAGATTGCAAACATTAGCCGGACTGGAGAGAAAAAAAATAGAAAATGAACTAGAAGAAAAGTTAAAACTTATTGCTAAATTGGAGGCCATTCTTAAGAGTGAAAAAAAGATTTTTTCAATCGTGAAAGAAGAATTGTTAAAGATTAAAGAAAAATATTCAGATAAAAGAAGAACAAAAGTGGTTTCATCCGCAGTAGGAGAATTTAAACAAGAAGATTTGGTTCCCAATGAAGAAGCTATTATAACGATCACTAAAGAAGGCTATATAAAAAGAATGAATCCTGACGCATATAAAGTTCAAAAACGGGGAGGAAAAGGAGTTATTGGCGCTAGCACTAAAGAGGGAGATCAAATTCAAAAGGTTTTAGGAACTATGTCTCATGACAATATTTTGTTTTTTACCAACACAGGGAAAGTTTTTCAAACTAAAACTTATGAAATTCCCGAATCTTCGCGTATTGCCAAGGGGCAATCTATAGTAAATTTTCTTTCATTGTCTCAAGAAGAGACTGTTACCGCACTTATTGCTTTTGGAAAAGATGATGTTTTTAAATATTTATTTATGGCGACAGAAAAAGGAACAGTGAAAAAAACAAAACTTTCCGAATTTGAAAATGTGCGCAAATCTGGTTTAGTTGCGGTTAAGCTTTCCAAAGATGATTCTCTCCGTTGGGTGGACACGACAACTGGAGCAGATGAAGTAGTAATCACTACTGGATGCGGTCAAGCCATTCGTTTTAAGGAATCAGATGTGCGACCAATGGGGAGAGGAGCGGTTGGAGTGCGAGGAATTAAACTCAAAAAAGACGATAAGGTAGTGGGAATGGATGTAGTTTTTAAGAATCAAAAAGGAAATCAATTATTAGTGATTTCTCAAAATGGATATGGAAAGAGATCTAATTTAGCTTTATATAAAGTTCAAAAACGGGGAGGAAGAGGAATTAAAACTTCCACCGTTACCGTCAAAACAGGGAATATCGTTGGTGCTACTGTTATTAATATGGATATTTTAGAAGAGGATCTGATTCTTACTTCTGAAAAGGGACAGATTATTCGTATTCCTCTTCATAGTGTTTCGGTTTTAGGACGAGCGACACAAGGAGTTCGTGTAATGCGACCACAAATTGGAGATAAAGTTAGTGCTTCCACTATTTTATAGATTATGAAAGTGAGACCACCGAAGAATGTTATTTTTTTGATTTATAACTTGTGCTTCGAAAATAAATCCAAAGCTTTTGCCTCTTTCGATCAATTGCGGATAAGCCAAATTTTTGGAGTTTGCGATTTACTTGAACGGGATAAATTTTGGAGATAAAATTTCTTAGAGACTTAATTACAGAGTCAACTTTTGCTTAGATTAAATTTGATTTTTATTTTTTTTATTATTTCGGTGCAAACTTTGAAAATTAAATCTTTTTTCTCTTAATTGCAGTAATAAATCCTGCGGTTATCCAAAAAAGAAAAGAACCTTGTTGGATATCCCATAAATAATGATCAAAAAGACCGATGAAAATAAATCCCGAAAAGATTCCTTGAAAAAAATGGAGTGTATCTATTGACAATATATTAAATTTATTGTATAATATAGAAGAGTTATTATCTAAAATCTTTTCTTTATTTTTATTGTTTTTAGTTTTATTTAATTGGTGAAGAGAAGTGTTAATTTTTGATAATATTTTCAAACAAAATGTTCCACGTGGAACATTTTGTTTATTTTCACTATATTTAATAGGAGTTTGTATATATGTTGTGGATAACTGTTGAAAATTAAGATTTTTTGCCATTTTTCCCCTTTTAATGTTCCACGTGGAACATTTTGTTTTTTCTTTATAATGCTTTTTCCAATGTTCCACGTGGAACATTGACCATATCCAAACTAAAAACAATGTTATTCCTATAATACCTAATTCACTCCAAATTAAAAGAAAAATGTTATGAACTGGTTGATATTGCCATATTAAGGGTTTGTTTTTTGAAAAATTTGTGATATTAGGAACGAAACTTCCCATTCCTATTCCAAAAAAATTCAAAGAATAATTTTTAAAAATTGTTTCACGTGAAACATTTAGATAAAATAAACGTTCTTCAAAAGATTGTATAAAAGATGATTGTAAATCATTTTTCTGAAAAAAAGAAAATGAGATTAAAAAAACAAAAAAAGTTAATAAAATAATTTTCCAAGTTTCTATGTAGAATATTTTGATTGATTTTTTTGAAAAAAAGTAAAATATGCTTTTTGTTTTCTTAATTATGGTTAATAATATT
>PFHO01000066.1:0-1739 GCA_002782345.1 Candidatus Moranbacteria bacterium CG_4_8_14_3_um_filter_34_16 | reverse complement strand
TTCCATAAAATAAAGAAAATAGCAAAAATTAATCCTAGAATAGCTGATTTAGAAAAACTTAAAATTAAGGCAATTATTTGAATAATAAGAGAAAATTCGGGAATATTTTTTTTACACATTATTAAAAAGGAATAATTTTTAAAAATTGAAAAATCTTTTAATGTTCCACGTGGAACATCTTGCTTGTTTTTGGAAAAAAAATCTAAAATAAGATGTATTATTTTCTGATAAAAATATAAAATATTTGATTTAAGCCATTTTTTGAAAATGTTCCACGTGGAACATTTTGATTGTCTCTCCCAATTTTCTTTAAAATGTTCCACGTGGAACATTTTAAGATATAAAATTGTTATAATTATTGAAAAAAGTAAAAACCCTCCAAGTATATTTGGGTGTGGGAAAAAACCATAGGCACGAATATAGATATTTCCATCAATTGTTATCTTAGCGACACCATATTTTTCGGGGCTTAAAAAACTTTCTTTTAGAAAAATAAAGCCTATTGATTTTTGTTTCAAAAATTGAAAAATTGCTAATAGGGATTGTATAAGAGCTGAATAAATTATTATAGTAAAAATATTTTTAAATGAAAAATTAATTTTTTCTAATGTTCCACGTGGAACATTTTGTTTATTTTCACTATATTTAATAGGAGTTTGTATATATGTTGTGGATAACTGTTGAAAATTAAGATTTTTTACCATTTTTCCCCTTTTAATGTTCCACGTGGAACATTTGGATTGTTCTTTTGAAAAATAACTTGATTTTTTTGAATTTTGCGAAATAATAAAAGGAACAAATCTGAAAATGATATATAAATACAAAAAATAGTATTCCATTAATTTAAATGATCTAAACAAAGAAATAATTTTATTATCTGATAATAAAATAGAAACAAATGTCCAAAACAATAAAATAAATGGTAATAATAAGGATAAATTATGAATAAAGTCTTTTAGCCATATTTTATATATTGACAAATTATACTTTTTATTGTATAATAAAAATAACCAATTTAATAAAGTTATAATTAGAAAAAAATCGGAGATATAAATATATATGCCGGTATATTCATTGAACTCGTTTTTAATTGGGAAAAAAAATAATACTTTTCTGATTGATAAGGAAAAAGTTAATAAAAAAGCGTAAAAAAACCAGATATCTAGGTTTTTTTTGATTTTATTTAAACTTTTATTTATAAATGCTGACATTTTTTTAATGATTATATTTACTAAGAACTAATGGAATTATGAAAACATTGAAGGAAGAATGTTATTTTTTCGATTTATAAATTATCGGCGCACAAATATAGCTAAAAAATTTCTCCTCTAATCAATTACGGATGAGCTAAATTTTTGGACATTTACAAATCGCTCAAACAGGATAAATCTTGAAAATAACAATTCTTTAGTGACTTGAATATTATTTCTTTTTTTGAAAAATATCCTTTTTTGAATTATAACTTAAAAAACAAAAAAAAGCATTGACCGATACTCAAAAATTTCTTATTATAAAAAATATGAAAGATCCTAGGGATTTAGAGGTTTCTGAAATTAGAAAAAATTGCGTTTTATCACAGGAATGTTTTTAACTATTACTTTGTTTTTGTTTTTGCGAAAATAAATCTCAATGTGGGGATTTAGTGAAAAAAAAGTTTTTATGATTGAATCTTTTATCTGCTGACAAACATTTTTACTAATAGGATGTTATTTTTACGGGAATGATAAAAATGATAAATC
>PFHO01000008.1 GCA_002782345.1 Candidatus Moranbacteria bacterium CG_4_8_14_3_um_filter_34_16 | reverse complement strand
TCCATGGAGAAAATTTATCCGATGAAGAAAAAGAAATTTACAAGCAAAAACAAAAGGACGGTTTTTTTTGGCAGTTGTTTTTTTAGAAAAGTTGATAAAACCAACACATATTTTTTGTTTGGGAAACAATTTCTAAAGAAGATAATTTCAAGATTGAACTCGGGAAAATTTCATTTTACACTTTAACGCAAGTAGTGTAGAATTTACCCTTAGCAGTTATCTTTTTAATCTATAATTCATTTTTCAAAATGTCGCGCGAAAAAAAACAAACTGAAAAAAATATAATAGTTACTGGCGCTCGAGTCAACAATTTAAAAAATATCAATGTTTCTATTCCTAAAAATAAGTTGGTGGTGGTTACCGGTCTTTCCGGGTCGGGAAAATCTTCATTGGCTTTTGATGTGATATACGCCGAAGGGAATCGGCGATATTTAGAAGGAATGTCCAGTTTTGCGCGTCAATTCTTGGAAATTTCCGCCAAACCGGATGTGGACAAAATTGAAAATTTAAGCCCCACTATTTCCATTGATCAAAAAAGTCTCAGTCAGAATCCGCGTTCCACAGTTGGAACTATAACAGAAATGTATGATTATTTGCGAGTTCTTTTTTCTAAAATTGGTGCGCCGTATTGTCCAAATTGTTTTTTGCCGATGAATAGAAAAACAACTAAAGAAATATTGACAGAAATTTTGGCTTTGTCGGAAAATACTTCCATAGCGATTCTGGCTAGAATAAGAAAAAATCAAAAGAGTGTGGAAGAAATTTTAAAAAGTGTTTCTCAATTAGGATACGCACGTTCCAGAATCAATGGAAAGATTTATTTGATTGAAGATATCCTTTCTCAAAAAAAGGAGGAATTAAATGTGGAAAATGTGGAAATTGTGATTGACAGATTAACTCTGAGAAAGAAAAATCCGGATAAAGAAAGAATTTTGGATTCTTTGGAAACAGCTTTTAAATTAGGCAGAGGATTCATCAATGTTTGCATAAATAATGAGGAAGACAAACTTTTTAATCAGGATTTTGTTTGTGGAAACTGTTATTGTAAAATTTCGGAAATTACACTTAAACATTTTTCTTTTAATAATTCCGAAGGTGCTTGCAATTTCTGTTCCGGATTGGGCTTTGTTAAAGAATTGGATGAAAAATTGATTTTACCTAACAAGAATTTGTCCTTGGCGGAAGGAGCTATTTTGCCTCTTTCAAAAACAGGATGGCGGCATGGGAAAGTTTCCGATTTTTGGGAAAAACTGAATAAAGTTGCTCAAAAACACGGATTTTCCTTAGATGAACCGATCAAAAATATTTCTCTAGAAAATTTTAAAATTATTCTTTATGGAGATGAAAATGAAAATTCAAATGATTATTTTAAAGGAGTGATGTTTTTTGTCAAAAAAAAATATGCCGAAATGGCGAACTCGTCAATACATTCAGAAATTGAAAAATATATGCGAGAAAAAGAATGTCCAGTTTGCTCCGGTAAAAGGTTGAAAAAAGAATATCTGTCAGTTTTAATTTCCGGCAAATCAATTGATGATTTGGTCAAGATGGATATGGGAAAATTGATTGTTTTTTTGAACAACTTAAAAAAAGAGGAAGGAAAAAAAATAAAAGGGAAAATGGTTGAATCTTTAGCTAATGAATTGATTTTGCGAGCCAAAGCGCTTCAAAATGTAGGATTGGGATATCTGTCGCTTTCTAGAAGATCGGATTCAATCTCCGGCGGAGAAGGTCAAAGAATTCGTTTGGCAACACAGATAAATTCCGAACTTTCTGGAGTGGTTTATATTTTAGACGAACCTTCCATTGGATTGCACAGTCGGGATACGCGAAAACTTCTTGAAACTTTGGAACATTTGAAAAATTCGGGGAATTCTTTATTAGTAGTGGAACATGATAAAGAAATTATTAAAAAGGCTGATTGGATAATTGATATGGGACCAGGTGCCGGAGAAGAAGGTGGGGAAGTTATATTTGAAGGAAATATAAAAAAATTAAAAACTACTAAAACGCAAACAGCCAAATTTTTAGATGGAAGAGAAAAAGTTTGGGATAAAAAAGAAAAAAGATCGGAGGCAAAAAATTATTTGGAAATAATCGGAGCCAGCGAAAATAATTTGAAAAACATAGATGTTAAAATTCCTCTTGGAAGATTTGTGACAATAACCGGAGTTTCCGGTTCGGGAAAATCTTCTTTTGTGAACGATATATTAGCTCGCGCTTTAGCGCATTATTTTTTTCGTTCTCAAAAAAAAGTGGGAAAATACAAAAAAATAAAAGGCTTAAAGTTTATCAATAAAGTTATCAGCATTGATCAGAGTCCGATTGGAAGAACGCCTCGTTCCAATGCGGCCACTTATACCGGAGTTTTTTCTTTGATCAGAGAAATTTTTGCTTCTGTTGAAGAAGCCAAAAAAAGAAATTATTCTCCCAGTCGTTTCAGTTTTAATATGAAAGGCGGACGTTGCGAAGACTGTCAAGGAGACGGGAACAAAAAAATAGAAATGTATTTGATGCCGGATATGTATGTTAAATGCGAAACTTGTCAAGGAAGCCGATATAACAGAAAAACTTTGGATATTGAATATCAAGGAGTTAATATAGCTGAAGTTTTAGATATGAGCGTGTCTTATGCTTTACGATTTTTCAAAAATTCTCCGTTGATTGTCGCCAAACTAAAAACTTTGGAAGATGTTGGATTGGGGTATTTAAAACTGGGTCAATCCGCTACCAGTCTTTCCGGAGGAGAGGCACAAAGAATTAAGTTGGCGACGGAATTATCTAGAAAATCAATGGGAAAAACTTTTTATATTTTGGATGAACCGACTATTGGATTACATTTTGGCGATGTCAAAAAGTTATTGAAAATACTAGATGCGTTAGTGGAAAAAGGCAATACGGTTTTGGCAGTGGAACACAATTTGGATTTTATCCAAGCATCGGACTGGGTTATTGATTTGGGATCGGAAGGCGGAGAAGCGGGAGGAGAAATTGTTTATGCGGGACCGACGGAAAAAATTAAAGATTGTTTGAAAGGTTGGACTGGAAAATATATGCGAGAAAGTTTTTAAAAAGTTTTGGCAATCAAAAAAAATTAGACAAAATTTATTTTTTCAAACAGTTTTTCAACAGGATGCCTCTATTTTTTCAAGAAAGATAAAAAATGAAATTTATTTTTTATGGATATTTTGGACAAACAAATTTTTTCTACAATAGTTTATTATGATACTTTGGAATATCCTTTGACACTTTTGGAAACATGGAAATATCTAATGCGACACCTGGAAGAAAAAAACGGTGAAAAAAAAATATCGTTAGGGAAGATTTTTGAAAGATTGAATTCAAAAGAGGCAAATTTTTTTTTGGAAAATTATCAGGGATTTTATTTTCTAAAAGGGAGAAATAATTTGGTGGCGCAAAGAATCGCTAGAGAAAAAATTTCTCAAAGAAAAATTCAACTTGTGAAAAAATTGGTTTCAAAGCTGAAATTTTCTCCTTTTGTCAGAATGATTGCCATTACCGGAAGAGTGGCAATGAAAAATTCCACTCCCAAAAGCGATCTAGATTTGATGGTGGTCATTGAAAAGGGGAAGATTTTTACCGGTAGATTTTTTTTTACGGTGTTAGTTCACCTTTTGGGCAAAAGAAGATACGGAAAAAAAATAAGAAATCGCGCTTGTTTGAATTATTTCATAACCAATGATTCTCTAGAAGTGATATATAAAGATATTTTTTCTTCTTCTGAATATTTTTTTATTTTGCCGATTTTTGGCAAGAAAACTTTTCAAAAATTTTATGAAAAAAATCGTTGGATTGAAAAATACAGAACTCACTATTATTTTTTTCAAGTTTTAGAATCTTTGTGGATTACTGATAGTTTTTTTTCGCGATACTTCAAAAAAACGGCGGAATTTTTTTTTGGTTTTGATTGGTTGGAAAAAAAGATGAAAAATATTCAGATGCAAAAGATAAAAAAAAATCCTAAAACTTATCAAAAGGGAAGCGCGGTTATTGCTAATGAAAAAATGTTAGTTTTTCTTCCTCAGCCACAAGGACCGAAAATATATGAGCTATACGAAAAAAACAAAAAAAGATTGAACATATCCTGAAAATAATTTTTTTTGTGCAACTTTAAGCGAGCAATAATAAAAAAACATAGTTAGTGCGTTTCTATTTAAACCGTTCTTTTTGAAAGCTTGAGATTGCGAGGAGAATTATTGATTGCAATACTGCTGTTATATTGGCTGAATAAATAGATTTTTGAGATTAAAAATAATTCTTAGAAATAATAAGAATTAAACTAAGTTGAATTTTGAATAAACAAGCTTTATTTGATTTTGCTTTTTGACCAAGTGTGGTATAATAAAAATGTTTTTAAGGAAACATTTTTGGTTTTTTTCATAAAAGGGGGTTTGTTTTGACGATAGTAAGGTATTTTTTCAAAAAAGAATTTATTTTTGGAAAAAAATTGAAAAAAATTTGGAAACAAAAATAAAAATATGAAGTTTATTAATGACTTAAATTTGAGAAAACAAGCAGAAAATTTGGGAGTGAAAATTTGGCAAACTCCCGGATTTCTTTTTATTATTTTGGGGCTAGTGGCCGCGATTATTATGGCTGCCACCTATTTTATTTCAAAAAATTATGATAGTCCGCAAGTATTGGTTATTTCTGAAAGCATTGTTGCGACAGTGATTTTAGCGGTAGGTTCTTCAATAATCAATCTTTTTGAACAAGTTGCACGAATCAATAAAATGAAAAGCGAATTTGTCAGTGTGGCTTCGCATCAACTTAGGACTCCTATCTCGGCTATCAAATGGAGTGCGGAATTGCTTTTGGAAAAATACAATAAAGGTCTTAGCAAAAAACAAATTAGCGACGTAAAGAATATCTTTGATTTGGTTTGCAAAATGAATCGTTTAGTCAGCGATCTCTTGGATGTTACACGAATTGATCAAAATAGAATGATTTTTCGTAAGAAAAAATTTGATTTCAAAAAAATTGTCAAAGAAACTATAAATGAATCTTCAATTTTGGCCGAAAAGAGAAACATTGAAGTTAACGCCAGTTTCAAGAAAGAAATGTCTTTGGGATTTGGCGATCCTGACAAGATAAAATTGGTAGTTGAAAATCTTTTGAGCAATGCGATAAAATATACTCCCAGTGGCGGAAAGGTGGATATTCGTCTTTTTGAAAAAGATCATTTTTTTGTTTTTGAGATAAAAGATACTGGAGTTGGAATACCAGAAGAACAACTTAAGAGAGTGTTTGAAAAATTTTTTCGAAGCGACAATGCGGCTAGATATCAAACGAAAGGAACTGGCTTGGGGCTTTATATCGCTAAAAATATCATTGAGCAATCCGGAGGAAAAATTTGGTTCAATTCCATTGAAGATATCGGCTCCGTTTTTTCTTTTTCCTTGCCTTGTCACAATGGAAAAATGGCGGAGATTATGAAAGCATAAAAAAATAATAAATCTCAAATAGGGAAGAAATATATGAAAAAAAGAATACTTATCATTGAAGATGAAAAAGCGTTAAGAGAAACTTTGGAAGATTATTTGAGGGAAGACGGTTTTGATGTGAAGATCGCAATGGACGGAGAGATTGGAATGAATTTAATCAAAGAAGAAGAATTTGATTTGATAGTTTTAGATATAATTTTGCCTAAAAAAGACGGGTTTAAAATTTTAGAAGAAGTCAAAGAGGATGAAAAAAGAAAAAACATTCCAGTGATCATTTTGACTAATTTGGAAAGTGTTGAAGATATTCAAAAAGCTTTTGAAAGAGGGGTTACTAATTATTTAGTGAAGTCGGATCATAGCTTAATAGAGGTTTCTGAAAAAATAAAAAAAATTCTTAAAATCTGATTTTTTCAATTTTTTAAAAAACAAAAATGAGGATATCCAATGAACAATTGAAAGAATTTATCGCTGATTCCGGAATGATTGACACGCAGGAGTTGGAGGATTCTTTTTGCGAAGCGGAAAAAGAAAAAAAAAGTTTAGGCGATGTTCTTCTGAAAAAAAAAATAATTGATGAAATTCGTTTAAAAAAATTATACAGTTATATTTTGGGTGTTCCTTTTGTGGATATCTCCAAAAAAATAATTTCACAAGAAACTCTTCAAATAATTCCGGAAATTATCGCTAAAAAATACAAAATAATCGCTTTTGAAAAAAAAGGAAAAGAATTGAAAGTAGCGATGGTAAATCCTGAGGATATTCAAACTATTGATTTTGTCAGAAAAAAAACCGGACTCAAAATTGTTTCTTGTTTGACTTCGGAAGAAGGAATTTTGGAGGTGCTGAAACAATATGAGAAAAGTCTTAGAGCTGAATTTGGAGATATGATAGAAAAAAATTCTCGAGAGATTACTCAAATTCAGGAAAACCCGGAAAGTTCGGAAGATGATTTGGAAAAAGTGGCTCAAGGTCTTCCAATTATTAGAATTGTGGATACTTTAATAAAGCATGCCATTTTGCAAGATGCTAGCGATATTCATATTGAACCGGAAGAGAAAGAAGTACGCGTGCGTTACAGAATAGATGGAATTTTGCATGAAGCGATGACACTTCCCAAACAAGTCAAAGAAGGAATTGTCGCTAGAATAAAAGTTCTTTCTAACTTAAAACTGGATGAACATCGCATTCCGCAAGATGGTCGTTTTAAAATTGAACAAGACGGATTGAGAATTTCTTTTCGGGTTAGTATCCTGCCTATTTTTGATGGAGAAAAAATAGTTATGCGTCTGCTTAATGAATCTTCCAAAGGATTAACTTTAGAAAAGATGGGACTAATGGGAAATGATTTGGAAATTATTCATCGAGAAATCAATCGTCCCAATGGAATGATTTTAGTTACTGGACCAACCGGGAGCGGAAAAACTACCACTCTTTATACGATTATGGATATCTTGAATACGCCAGAAGTAAACATCAGCACAGTGGAGGACCCGGTAGAATATAGAATGCCACGCATAAATCAAACTCAAATTTATCCCAAAGTGGGGCTCACTTTTGCCGCCGGATTAAGATCTCTCTTGCGTCAGGATCCCGATATAATTATGGTGGGGGAAATCAGGGACAAGGAAACAATGGAAATGGCAATTCACTCGGCGATGACCGGTCATTTAGTTTTATCAACGCTTCATACTAATAGTGCTTCGGGAACATTACCTCGTTTGATTGATATGGGTGCGGAACCCTTTTTGATAGCTTCCACAGTGAACATCATAATCGCACAAAGATTGGTGAGAAAGCTATGCCATGAATGTAAAAAAGAATATTTTTTAGACGCTAAAGAGATAAAAAGTTTAAGTGTTATTTATGATACGAAAAAAATTTTGGAGATTGTTAAAAAAAGCGAGTTTTGCAAAGATAAAATAAAATCCAAAGACACTTGGGAAATGATCAAATTTTTTAAGCCAGTTGGATGCGAACAATGCAACGGGGAAGGTTACCATGGGAGAGTGGGAATATTTGAAGTTTTGGCGATAGAAGAAGAAGAAAAGAAGATGATTTCTCAAAAAGCTTCAGCGGAAGAGATTGAAAATCAAGTTTGTCAAAAAGGGATGACAACAATGGTGGAAGATGGATTTATAAAAGCGATTATGGGAATAACTTCTATTGAAGAGCTATTGAGAGTGACTAAAGAATGAATAATTTTTTTTAAGCCAAAAACATTCTTGCGGATTTTTTCCATGTTAATCATTTTTTAAAATAGGGTTTGTTGTTTTACTTTAAATTTTTTTTAAAAAACAAAAATAAAAAAAATAAGTATTCATTATAATTATGAAAGTTTTTTATACCGCCAAAGATTATTTTGGTCAAACCAAAAGCGGAGAAGTGGAAGTCAAAAATGAGAGAGAATTAGCTTCCGGTTTAAGGTTACAAGGTTTTATTTTGACTTCTTTCAAAGAATTTAATTCTTCTGAAAAAAAGAAAGTAAAAATAAACTTTTCAGACAGATTTTTCGGCATTTCTTTGACTGATAAGTTGATGTTCACTCGTAATTTAAGTGTAATGATTTCTTCCGGGTTGCCATTATCGCAGTCTTTGAAAAATTTATCTTTGCAAACAGACAAGAAAAGATTTTCTCAAACGTTAAATAATATTTTTAATGAGATTCAAGCGGGGAAAACTTTTGCCGATAGTTTGTCAAAATATCCAGCGGTTTTTGATGAACTTTTTGTCAATATGATCAGAGTGGGAGAGACTAGCGGAAATTTGGAAGAGATATTGGAAATCCTTTCTCTCCAGTTGGAAAAAGAACACGAATTAACCAGTAAAGTGAAAGGGGCACTGGTTTATCCGGCGGTTATAATTGTAGCGATGATAGGCATTGGAATTGTGATGCTTACTTTTATCTTGCCTAAATTGATGGGAGTTTTTTCCGATATGAGCGTGGAACTTCCGGCTTCTACCAAATTTGTTATCGGCTTGTCTAAAGTGTTGACCAATCACAGTATTTCAATTATTGTCGGAACGGTTTTTCTGGGGATTTTTTTGAAGGTGTTTTTGACAACGTCTTCCGGAAAAAAAACATTGGCCTTTTTTTTAATAAACATTCCGGTAATAAAGAATATGGTTATAAAAATAAATTGTGCTCGTTTTGCCAGAATTTACAGTTCTCTTCTTAAATCGGGAGTGCCGGTGGTTGAATCTTTAAAAATACTTTCCAACACTATTACCAATTATTATTATCAAGATGCTTTTTTAGATGCGATTACCAATATAAAAAAAGGAATAAATTTAAGTAAAGTTACGCAAAAAAAACCAAAAATATTTCCAATATTGTTTACTCAAATGATTCAGTTGGGAGAAGAAACCGGGAAAACTGATTCAGTGCTTTTAAAATTAGCTCAATTTTATGAAGCGGAAATCAGCCAAATTTCCAAAAATATATCTTCTATCGTTGAGCCGGTTTTAATGATCGTCATTGGTTCAGCGGTGGGATTTTTTGCCGTTTCTATGTTGCAACCGATGTATAGTTTGATGGATAATATCAAATAATAATTTTCAACTTTCAATCAATTTTCAATGATTAAATTTCAAAATTAAGTTGTTAGAAATTGTTTAAAAATTAGAAATTAAATGTAAGATGAGCTCTATCCATAGAAAAGAATTTAAAAATAAAACAGTTTATCCGAAGAAAAAAGAGATGCAAAAGGCTTTTTTGCTCATTGAGGCTTTGACAGTGCTTTTTATTTTTTCTTTGATTATGGTAACTTTTTATTCTGTTTTTACGGTGGGTTTGCGTTATATTCAAGACGCGAAAAATCGTTTGGGCGCTTTGGCGATTGGGAATGAAAAAATTGAAATTATTCGCAATCTTTCTTATGACAATATCGGCACGGTAGGCGGAACAATCAGTGGCAATATTCCACAGGATCAAGTCGTTTCAGAAAACGGGCATCAGTTCACGGTGCATACGGACATTGTTTATGTGGATGATGCTTTTGATGGAATTGGATTTAGCGATACGGTTTGGTTTGAAGATTATAAAAAAGTAATCGTTACTGTTTCGTGGAATAATGGTGGAAACTCGGAGAAAGTTGAATTGGTTTCTCGTTTTGTTCCTCCCGGTAAAGAGGTGCCTCATATTGGAGACGGAATTCTTTCCGTGAATATTTTTAGCGATCAACTGGGGGGCGGGATTGTTTCCGACGCCAAAGTGGCGATCTATAATCCAGATACGGGAATAGACACTTTTGGCACAACGGATGCATCTGGAAATATAACTTTTATGGGAAATACAATCACTGATTCAATCCAAAAATATCAGTTGACGGTAACAAAAGATGGTTACGAAACAGTTACCACAATGCCACCTTATCCCGACAGCGTCTATAATCCGGTGGATGTGCATGCTTCAGTAGTAACCGGAGCAATGAATGTAAAAAATATCGTGCAAAATAAATTAGCCAATATCAAAATTACCATTTTAGATTATCTTAATCAGCCGATAGAGAATGCCAATTTTAATTTAACGGGCGGGAGAAAATTGGGCACGGATGCAACAGATCCGCTTATCTCAATCTATAATTTTGATGAAGATGACGCAACTGATTCTTCGGGAGAAAAAATATTCAGCTCTCTCAGTCCCGGAAATTACACTTTTTCTCTGATTGGTTCAACTTTGGCGGATTATGAAATGATTAGTATCAATCCGGCGACAAATTTTTCTTTATTGTCGGAAGATGGAACATTAAACATTGAGGCGAAGTTGGCGAGTAAAACTATGACCGCGCTTTTGGTTACTGTGTTGGATGATGCCGGAAGTTTGCCTATTGCGGGAGCAACGGTGAAATTAACCAATGCCGTTTTGGGTTATGATAAGGAATTTATTGCTTCCAGTGATGGAAAAGTTTTCTTTCCTGATTCTTCTGATCCTCTTTTGCCGGAAATTTATCATTTGAAAGTTACGGCTGATGGATTTTCTGATAAAGAACTGAATGTTACTGTAACGGCGAACAGCGTTAAAAAAGAAGAAGTAAGATTATGAAATCGCTAAAGAATTGTAATTATTCCAAGATTTTGAAAAAAATGAAAATTTTAAAAAACAAAAAAGGTTTAACTCTGATTGAAACGTTGGTGGCAATCGCTATTTTTTCTATTGGAATAGAAGGATTTACTTTGCTTTTTCTGAATACTTGGAAAAATAATAAATACACCTTAGAAATGGGTCAATCTTCTATGACAGTTTCTCAAGGCATAAATACGATTGTTAATTATTTACGAAGCGTCAGGCAATCCGACAACGGTGCTTATCCAATCAAATCGGCGGATGATAATGATGTGGTGGTTTATTCAGACTATGATCGCGATGGCATAACGGAACGGTTGCATATTTATAAAAACGATCAAGATATTTTAATGGGAGTAACCGATCCAACCGTTACGATACCGAAAACTTATCCTAGTGAAGACGAAGAAACTTTTACTCTCGCCACAAAAATTGTGAATACTGACACGGAACCGATTTTTTATTATTATGATAAAAATTATGCTGGGGGAGATGATCAATTACCCATAACAACGCCGGCTAATGTGGCGGATATTCGACTTTTAAAAATTCATCTGAAAATAAATATTGATCCCAACAACGCTCCCGATAATATTGAATTGCAGACATTTGTGGAAATGCGCAATCTAAACGACTATGACCGGATTCATTAAAACATGAAACACGAAACAAAAATAGTTTAGTCGGTGATATAAAATATAAAATATGCAAAGAGAAGAAGATAAAAATAAAATAATGGGGGAAAAACAAAGTGGCTCTGTTTTGGCGTATGCTCTGGTAATTATGTCAGTGGTGATGATTATTTTAGTTTCCATTTTAGGTTATATTTCTTCTCAATTGAAATTTAGTTTTAATCGGGTGGAAAAAGAAAAAGCCTTTCAATCCGCCGAAGCGGGAATATATTATTACCGGTGGTATTTAGCGCATGAAACATCTGGACAACTTCCGGCGGTAATTAACGCTTTTTTGCAAACTGGCGGACCGATGGGATTTAATCCTGCAGAAGTGACGTATGAAGACATTGGAAAATATCAGTTGGTTATCACTCCGCCAACAGCCGGTTCAACTATTATCAATGTTGAGTCAACGGGTTGGTCAAATAAAGTTCCAGATATGAAGCGAACAGTAAAAGCTCGTTTTCGTCGTCCGTCATGGAGCGAGTATGCCGTTTTAGCAGATGAATTTATGCGTTTTGGCGAAGGGACGGAAGTTTATGGGAAAATTCATTCCAATGGCGGGATTCGGTTTGACGGATTGGCGCATAATGTTGTTTCCAGCTTATTGCCGAATGTAAATGACCCCGATCACAGCGGAGTGGATGAGTTTGGTGTGCATACTCATGTGCGAGTTCCGCCACTAACGGGAGTAAGTAGCACGATTCTTGCCACGGAGCAAGCGACAGTTTCTCCCGTTACACTAAGACCGGATATTTTTGAAGCGGGTCGTCAATTTCCTATAGCGGATGTTAGTTTTGCCGGAGTGCTTTCTGATTTGAATGTGATGAGAAATGCCGCTTGTATTTATGATAACAATATGCCACCTAATTGCACGGTAATAAATAATTGTTCCGCTACCGGTTGTTATTTTGATAATAGCGGAGTTGGGCGACAGATTATATTAAAAGCAAATGGAACATACGATATTTATGATGTACGTAGTTTTAATTCTTATAGTGCTATCACGAGTTATTTTGGAAAAAGAGCCAATGGAAACCCTTGTATTCCTTCGGTAATTGCTGGAATGCCGAATAAATGTTTTGATACGGCAAATTGTTTTTGCAATCGCGCGACATATAATATTATTAACGGGGGAGTCATTTTTGTGGAAAATAATGTTTGGTTGGATGCTAATCCAAGCGGAGGCGGGTATGAAAAATTTGACGAAAGTTATCAAGATGGCGCTCTCATAGACAGTGAAGCCAAAGTGACAGTTGTTGCCGGAGGAACGGATTCAAAAGTTTTTGTCGGAGGAAGCAATTTGGAATATGCTCGTTCTGACGGAAGCAATATTTTAGGGGTTGTCGGTCAAAAAGATGTAGAAGTGATTAAAAATAGTTTGGACAATTTAACCATTACCGGAGCGCTTTTGGCGCAAAATGGAAGAGTGGGAAGAATTCATTATTACGGCGATCACAAAAACTCAATAACCGTTAATGGATCTATTGCGACAAAAATGCGTTATGGATTTGCTTACACTGATGGAACTGGCTACGATACTCGCAATCTAAATTTTGACAACAATCTTCTTTATTATCCGCCACCCTATTTTCCGACTGGCACAGAGTATGCGATTGATCTGTGGGAGGAGTTGTAAAATAAATGGGAGAATTTCAAAAATTATGTTAAAATAAAAAAGAGCGATAATTTTTTCAAAAACAAAAAATGTCTTTTTGGAATAAAGAAATCATAAAATCGGAAGAAGTTTTTTTTGGTTTGGATATGGGGGATAATTCCTTGAAAGTTGTTCAACTGGAAAAAAAAGGAAAATTTGACGCGATTCGCAGTTTCAACTCTCTCAGAATAAATGCAAATTATATCAAGGAAGATCAGATAGTAAATAAAGAAAAACTGGTTCAAGTTATAAAAGAAGTTATTATAAAATCGGAACCAAAAAAAATAAACACTAGAAAAGTGATTTGTTCTCTGCCGGAGTCAAAGGTTTTTTTGCGTTTGATAGATATTCCCATTATGGGAAAAGAAAATATTGCGGAAGCTATCAAATGGGAACTTGAAGCCAACATTCCTCTTCCAATAGAAAAAGTTTATTATGATTATCAGTTGCTTGGGGCGAAGGAAAATAAACAGCAAATTTTGACTGTTGCCGTTTCTAAAGAAATTGTGGATGAGATGATGGAAGTTTTGGAAATGTCGGGACTTTCTGTTTTTGGATTGGAAATGGAATCGGTAGCTGTTGCAAGAAGTATGGTGCCGGAAAAAGTAGAATCGCAATCAACATTTTTTGTGGTGGATATCGGAGAAGACAAAACTAGTTTTGTGATTACTGAAGGAAATATTCCTGTTTTTACTTCCAGTATTCCTTTTTCTTCTTTTGGAATTACAGAAGCGATAGCCAAAGCTTTTAATATTGGTGATGAAGAAGCGGAAAAAATAAAAATAAATCAGGGGATAGAACATTCTTTTGAAAAAAATTCAGTTTTCATTTCAGTGAAGCCTTTTTTGGAAAATTTGTCAGTGGAAATAGGGAAGACAGTGGATTTTTATCAAGATATGGTAAAAAATTCTGGAAAAATTGAAAAAATAATTATTACTGGAGGCGGATCCAACTTGCGAGGATTGAATTCTTATTTGACTACAAGTCTTTCCAAAGAAGTTTTTTTAGGCGATTCTTGGATAAATTTAAATTTTGGAAAAACGCTACCTATAATAACTAAGGAAAAATCAGCCTCCTTTGCGACAGCAATCGGTTTGGCGATGAGAAAAAATAAATATGGAGATAACTGTTAACTTAATCCCTCCTCACAGAAGAACTGAGATAATTGAAAGATCGCGTTTTAAGGCGGTAATGGGAATTTTGTTTTCCTTGTCCTTTGTTTTAGTTGGTTTTTTTGCAATGCTTTTTTGTTTTTTATATATAATAAAAATTGGTGATGCAAGCTATCAAAAAAACGAAAAACGAAACGGGGAAGATTCTTTAATAGAAAAATATGACAAAGAATTTTTGGAAACTAATAAGAATATCAATGAGATAAAACTTTTGGCGAAAGATCAGCTGTATTGGTCCAATTTTTTCTTAAAATTTAGCGATAAAGTTCCACCAGAAGTTGTTTTGAATTCTTTAACCAACGAAAATTATAAAGTGACTATCCGTGGAATTTCTCAAAATCGGGATAATTTGATTTTATTTAAAGAGAATTTGGAAAAAGAAGATTGTTTTGAAGATGTCAAATTGCCTCTTTCCGATTTGGCAAACAAAGAAAAAATTGATTTTCAAATAGATTTTTTAGTTAAGAATGAGTGTTTAAAACAATGAAAAATTTTTATCTAAAACATAGAATATTAACAGTTTGTTTTTTCTTTACGATTTTTATTTTTTTGATTATTAACTATATTGGAATTCCGTTGATTAAAAAAGTAGTTGCTCAAGCGGATTATTTTCAAGAAAATTTGCTTGATCTTGAAATCGTTAAAAAAAGAACGGAAAAAATTCCTCAAATAGAAGAAGATAAAAAAGAAATTGATTCTCAAAAAGAAGTTTTAAATGTTGTTTTGCATGGGAATGAAGTGAATTTTATAGAACGGTTGGAAATAATCGCCCAAGAAACTGGAAATGAAATTAAATTGGAAATCAATGATATGTTTAATTCCAAAGACATAGCCAAAGAAACGCGCAAAAAAAAGAAAGAAGGAGAAGAGGGGATATTGGAGAAAATAAATTATGATAGTTATTTTTTAATTAAAATAAATTTAACGGGTAGTTATGAAAATTTAGTTAATTTTATTCATATTTTTGAGAATGATCAATTTTATGTGAATATTTTTTCTGTTAATATCCAAAAAATTCAGAAAGAAGAGCTAAATTTAGCAAATGGAACGGAAATAAATTCACAAAGTGGAGCGGAAGCCGGTGTTTTGAGAGAAAATCCTTTTCTTGATTTTCCGATTAGCGAAGATAAAAATAGTGTTCAGGCGATTAGTGAAAAAATAGAAATAGTTCCAGAAAAGAAGGAATTTTTAAACAGTTCTATTGAAGCGATTGTTTATAAAAGAAAATAAAATGAACAAAAAACTTGATAAAAACAAGGATAAGATGATTTATTTTTGGAAAAAATTTCTTTCCAAAACAGGTTGTTTTATTTTGAAAAAAAGAGTTTTTTTAGTTTTTATGATTATTTTTGCGACCAGCGGATATTGTTTGTTTATTTGGTATCGGTATGTGTATAAACCTGATTGGGACAATTCGCGCAAAGAAAGCTATATCCAAGAAAAAGAGAAGGGAGAAATTTTTGACAAAAATAAATTTAAAGAAATAATTTTAGAATTTGAAAAAAGAAAATCGGCACGAGAAAAAAATATTGATGGGATAAATGACATATTCAAATTAAAATAATTTTTGGCGTTATTGATTTCAGATATTTTTTTCTTAACAAATAATGTGATAAAAAATTGGGTAAAATGTTTTTTTAATATTTTCTGTTAAAAAATAAAAACCATTTATATAATAGGAATGGTTTTTTTGTGCCCTTGTCAGGACTTGAACCTGAAATTCTTGGTCCGAAGCCAAGCGTGATATCCAATTTCACCACAAGGACGGAAAAATCTGCGTAGGGGCGACTATTGGGAATCGGACCCAAATACCGAGTGCCACAAACTCGTGTCCTACCATTGGACGATAGCCGCCCCGACGAAGACTTTTGGTGCGCCGGGCAGGAATTGAACCTGCGACCAATAGCTTAGAAGGCTACTGCTCTATCCACTGAGCTACCGGCGCATAATATTTTTTAAAACTATAAACTTTCAATTTGCAAATAACTTAAAAGGTGGGTTGTTTTTTTGATTACTGCAAGGCGGATATTAATAGAATCAATAATTAATTTTTTTCAAAAATTAAAAAATCAAAAAACGCGAGGAGAAATCCATTCATTTATTGCTTTTTTGCTTAAGCTAATATAACTCTTTTTGACCCGCTTGGCAAGCTTCTACATATATTTTGTTGTATGAATTCACAAATATAGCGCGCTTTATGTATGAGCGCATAAGTTCACATACATATTGCATCTTGCTAAAAAAATAAAGCGATGTCTTTTTTTATTTTTTTATATTTATCCCAAACTAATAATAAAAAATTCAATTTTTCATTTTTTTCGCGTTATTTTCAGGTATTTTGGCAATAATGTTAAATTAGACCTTCTGTGGATAACTTTTTCTTGCGTAAATTTAAAAAAGTTATAGAATACAAAAAAGATTCAGGGGGATATTTTCACAAAAACAAAAAACATTTAAGAGGAAATGCAATTATAAATTTTTTTATTGTTTTTTCCGAATATGAAACGCTATTTAGAAAAAAAATT
>PFHO01000064.1:3124-7676 GCA_002782345.1 Candidatus Moranbacteria bacterium CG_4_8_14_3_um_filter_34_16 | reverse complement strand
AAACTTAATTCTTTGCTTCGGATAGCCGTATTCTTCAAGCAGTTTCATTGCGTAAAGCTGACGGACGACTTCTTCCGGCTTCAAAATAATTTCTTTATCGCGGATAGTGCAAACAACATAAGATTTGCCGTCTTTTACTGTGATAGTTTGTTCAAGTTTGGCTATTAGCTTTGGATCGAACAAAGAAAGACTATAATTTGAGTCTTTTAGAATCTGCTGTAATTTATTGGTTTCTGCCATAATATTTTTGTAAGTCGTAAATTATTGTTATTGTATCCGTTTTCCCCTTATAAATAAATCGTTTTCGTAGCGGAGCGGAGAAAACTCCTCATTCTCTTTAAATAAAAGATAAAAAAATATTGAAATTATTTTATAATCGTATTGATAATCTGCAAAATATCATGTCTATGACTATCAGTGTCTATGACTATCAGATAGAGTACCAAACATTTTTAACATTTCCAAAAATACTTTAATATTACTTTCTGTAATTTCAAAATGAGCTATTTCTTTTATTTCAGCGGTTCGTCCAATTAAATTGGTTTTTGATTTTAATTCTGTGATTGGAAAACATAAGATGTAAGTTTGTAATATTTCATAATGTTTATTAAAAATTATTCTGAAGCCTTTTTCATATTTTTGGCAATTCTTTCGACGACTGGTATTACTACAGAATTACCAAATTGTTTATAAAGAGCCGAATCTGCAATTTTTGGAAGTTTATAATTTTTTGGAAATCCTTGAAAATTTGCACATTCTCTAGGCGTAAGTTTTCTTATTCCTTGGTCAGTAAGCATGATTGGTACATTATGACCGCCCATTCCCATATTTGCGGTTAAAGTTGGGCAAACGCCATTTTTATTTTCTCTCACATATTGTCTCCTCCATTGATAAACAGTATCTTTTTTTGTAATGTCCTTTTTTATTCTTTCAAACAATGGTTTATCATTATAAAAATATTTTTTATCCACTTCTGTTTCTAAACAATCGTGAATAGTTTTTGTTAAAGAAATTTTTTTCGGAAATTCAAATTTTTTAAAAGCATTTTCGTCAAGAAATCCAATAATATAAATCCTTTCTCTGTTTTGAGGGACATTTCCATATTGCATTGCATTTAAAACTTTGTCGGTTACTTTATATCCTAATTTCTCTAGTTCTTGATGTATTATTTTTTATTGTGTTTCCTTCATCGTGTGATTTTAAATTTTTTACATTTTCAAGCAAAAAAGCCGTAGGCTTTTTATCTTTTAAAATACGAATAATATCAAAAAAAACATTTCCTCTTCCTTTTTCGTCTTTAAAGCCTTGTCTATATCCTGCTACAGAAAAAGGCTGACAAGGAAAACCACCTGTCAAAAGATCAAAATCTGGAATTTTATTTGTTGAAATTTGAGAAATATCTCTTAAAACCATTTGTTTATCTATTTCAAATAGTTCTGAAAAATTTAAATCAAAGGTTATTTTACAGTTGTCATCAAAATCATTTGAAAAAACACAATTAAAACCAGCATTTTCAAATGCTATTTTTATACCACCTATTCCTGCAAATAAATCAATAAATTTCATAGCTTGATTATATCTTTATTCTATTATAAATGAAATCGTTTTCTGGAGTGATAGCGGAAGAAAAAAACTTATACCCCTTTTGAAATAAATAAAAAAGCAAATTTTCGTTTTTGTTCAATACACTGAAGATTAAATTTATCACCAAAGATAAAAATTTATTTCGTCTAAAGCCCACGCATCATCTAAAGTTTTCATCCCGACTATCCAGGATAAATTTTTTATTGCAGACAATTCTTGGTTTAATTATCTCCGCCGAAACATTTATCAAGCTAAGGGATAAAATTTTCTCGTAGCTAGATTTATAACCACTTCCTAGCTTTAAAAATAGCTATAGTGGCGACAGAAAGAAAGAGCATTATACCTAAGTGAATCCAAAAAGCATTTGGGTCTTTGCCAAAAGGAATATCGGCGCTCATTGCCAGAATATTGGAATAGACAGTCATCGGAAGCATAACAGCGGAAAAAATAGTTAGAATTTTCATTGTCAAATTCAATTTATTGGAAAGAAGAGAATTATTGGTTTCCTCCAATGATTCTACTGTTTCTTTAGCGGATTCCAAATTATTCAAAATACGTATATTCGTTCCTAACAAATCTTGATAATAAGGTTTAAGAGACGGCTCTGTGAGTTTAAAGTTTTTTTGCGACAAAGATTCAAACACGGAATATTGCGGTTTTATAATTCGTCTGAAATTCAAAATATCTCTTTTAGAAAGAGATAACTCAAAAACCATTTCTTTTTCGTGCCCGGAAAAAATCTCATCTTCAATGTATTCTAATTTTTTGGAAATGTGATCCAGTTTAGGGAAGCAAGATTCCAAAAGCATTTCAAGTATATGATGCAAAAGAAATCCGCAAGATTGAGCCATAAATTTTTTTCGAGATAAAGAATTGTTTTTCAACTCACCGAAAAAATCCGACAATTGAAAAATTTCTTTGTCGTGAGAAGTGATAAGAGCGTTTTTTGACAAAATAATATCAATTTCTCCCGGATAAGAAGTTTTATTTTGCGTATCAAAAAGAGGAATGTGAATGGATAAAAAAATATAATTGTCAAATTGAGTAACCTTAGGACGAAGAGTGGGAGTAGAAAATTCTTCGACGATGATAGGGTGAAGATTAAATTTTTTTTTCACCGCTAAAACATCATCCGCGTTAGGCTGAGAAAGATAAATCCACTGAAAAGACTTGTATTTTACGATTTCCATTTCAATTAAAAAATTAGTTTTTTATTGTATATTTTTTGTTATTGGTGTTATAATTATTTTATCAGTGTTAGAGGCTGTTTTTAATTTTTCATCTGTAATAATAATAGCATAAAATAACCAAAAATACCAAGAATAATTAAATTTAAATTTTTTATTCTAAATGAAAAAAACGATTCTTCTTCTTATAAAAATTTACCAGAAAACTTTTTCGCTCAATCATGGATTTCTTTCTTATATCTTTTCCGAACGTTTTTGTCGTTTTCACCCTTCTTGCAGTGAATACACATATCAGTCCATTGAACGTTTTGGTTTGTCTAAGGGAGGAAGACTGGGGATAAAAAGAATTATCCGTTGTCATCCTTGGAATGATGGAGGATACGATCCAGTTCCTAAAAATTGAATTTTAAAGCTAAGAATAATCTGTTTTAAAAAAGTATTTAATAAATTTTAATAATAAAATAATGCTGATTGACGAAGTAAAAATAAAAGTAGAGGCCGGAAAAGGCGGTGATGGAGTCGTAGCTTTTGACAAAATAAAAATGAGTTTAGGTCCCACCGGAGGAAGAGGAGGAAATGGAGGAAATGTTTATTTTCAAGGAATTTCCGATGTTTTTGCTTTGAGAAAATATCGCCATAAAAAAGAATATCTTGCGCCTAATGGAAAAAACGGCAGAAACAATCGTTCTGACGGACCAATGGGAAAAGATTTATTTTTAACTGTTCCTATTGGAACGGTTATTCGCAATATGAAAAATGGAAAAATTTTTGAAATAACTCAACCGGAAGAAAAATTTTTGGCCGCAAAAGGAGGATTAGGAGGAAGAGGAAATTTTTTCTTTCGTTCTTCTAAGAATACCAGTCCGCAAGAATTTGAAAGGGGGAAATCGGGGGAAGAATTTGATTTTGAATTGGAACTTAAATTGATTGCGGACACGGGACTCATTGGTTTGCCCAGCACTGGAAAATCCTCTCTTCTAAATGAATTGACGGCAACCAATGTGAGAGTGGGGGAATATCATTTTACCACATTGGAGCCTAATTTGGGCGCTATGAAAAATATAATTATAGCCGATATTCCGGGTTTGATTGAGGGAGCTTCAACGGGAAAAGGTTTGGGGATAAAATTTTTGCGACACATTCAAAGAACAAAAATTTTGCTTCATTGTTTGTCGCTTGAATCCGAAAATTTATTTGAAAATTATGAAATTGTCAGGAAAGAATTGGAAAAATATAATCCGGAGCTTCTTCTAAAAAAAGAAATCATTGTTTTAACAAAAAGCGATCTGATTAAAAAAGAAATTTTGCTCAAAAAAATTGAATATATGAAAAATAAAACAAACGAAAAAATCTTGGCTGTTTCTATTCATAATTTAGACGCTATCCAAAGTTTAGAAAAGGAAATTGAAATTGCATTGAATTAATTTTTTTAAAAAAATATGGAAGAGAAAAATAGCAAAATAACTGTCGGACAAAAAGCCGCCGATAAAATCACAAAAATTTTGGGGAGTTGGGAATTCATTTTGATTCAAAGTTTTATCTTGGCTATTTGGATCATACTCAATTTTTCCGCATGGATCAATCACTGGGATCCTTATCCATTCATTCTTCTTAACTTGGTTTTAAGTTTTCAAGCCGCTTATACGGCACCTATTATATTGATGAGTGAAAATAGAGAAGCGGATAGAGAAAGAAGAAAAACCGCGCTTGATCTGTCCACTGACAAAAAAGCGGAAAAAGAAATTTTAGAAATCAAACAAATGATTGAAAATTTGGAAAAA
>PFHO01000064.1:0-3095 GCA_002782345.1 Candidatus Moranbacteria bacterium CG_4_8_14_3_um_filter_34_16 | reverse complement strand
AATTTTAATTCCGGATATTGTCCGAACTGATTTATATTCCATTTCAGAAACCAGGATTGAAGAATTTTCCATTTTCTTTATGGGCGCTTTGGCTTTTATTATTTTTTTAAAAAACGAACAGCAACTTATCTTTCATAAAAAAGAGAAAGAAAAAGATCAAAAAAAAATTGAACAAACAGTAAAAGACTTAGTTGAATCATACAGTTATATAGGGGAAGTCAATCGAAAAATAGATCTTTTGACCCAAGTGGCGTTGGGATTTTCCGATCGTTCCATTTTGACCAAAACTCAAGAGAAAGAAATTTATCAATCAATTATCAAAGCCTCCAATTCTCTTTTTAAAGCTGATTTTTCTTCACTTCACTTTGTAGATGTCAAAACGGGAAAAACCAAAAAAGAAATTTATTCCGATAGCGAAAATCAAAAAAACATTTTCCCTAAAAAGGATACTCTGCTGAATATCTTAAAGAAAGAAGAAAGTTCCATCATAAAAGAAAAAAATTATCTGATTGGTTTTTCTTCCAGCAAGATAAACAATATAAAAAGTTTTATCATTGTTTCCAACTATGACAAACAAGAAGAGACTGACCACAAAAACGGCGAGATTTTAAAAGTTTTTGCTTCGCAAGCCTTATTTTTATATTCTTATATCAAAATTAATTGCAATTGCAACAAGAATGAAAATAATTGAAATTTTATTTAACAATTTCAAATCCTTTTTGTTTCCAAACATTTAATCCTTCAGAAAAAGTAAAAACATTTAAAAAACCCATATCAAAAAGACGAACTCCGGCTTGAAAAGCCAAAATTCCACTATCGTCATAAACGATGATTCTTTTCCCCAGCGGAATTGAATGTCGGCTTTTTTCCAAATCTTTCAAGTCTATATTTTCCGCGCCTTTTAAATGTCCGCTCAAAAAAAGATTTTTTTCACGCACATCCATAATATAAATAGATGTCTTTTTTTCGTCTATGATTTTTTTCAATTCTTCGGAATTTATGTAAGATATTTTTGATTGATCAGTGGAAGAATAAGGATTTCCCGCAGAAATAGTCGGCTGAAGATTTTTTTTCCAATTCGCAAAACCGCTCGCCAAAATATAAATTTTCTTTTTCTTTTCCGAAGGAAAAATTTTACAAATATCTTTTTCTGTTTGAGAATTTTCTGTTACAATTATGTATGTTTTATTTTCCTCAAAAAAAGAAAAATCGCTGATATTTTTTTCAATTGGAATATTTTTGGAACCAATAATATGCTCTTCTTCAAATTTTTTTTCTTCTCTTATATCAACAACTTCAAAAGAATTCCCACTGTCATTAATCAGTTTTGAAGAAAGTTCCTGAAAAGAAATTTTCTTACAGTCTTCAATTGATTTAATTGGACTGTTTTTATCATTTTCTTTTGAAACGGTTTTTTTTGAAAAATAAGGTTTTAAAAAAATCAACGAAACTACAAATATTATTAAAGCAAATCCAAAAGAAATAGTTCTCAAAGAAACAAAAGTATCGGATTTTTTTTGAAAATCGGTCATTGATTTTTGGCAAATTTTTATTATCTTAAAACAGTTCCGATAAAATCAGGATAACCATTGAGAAAATCATCGGCTTTAATTTTATTTTTTCCTTCCATTTGAATTTCTTCCAAAACAATGGCGCCTTCGCCGGTTTTTACGACTATTTTTTCTTCCGAACTGAAAACTTCGCCTTCTTGAAATTTTTCCAAAAAAATTTTTTCATAATTTTCCAAAATTTTCATTTGATGAATTTTCATCCTTAAAAGAGAATCGTTTTTTTGCCAATATGTAAATACTCCCGGCCAAGGAAGAAAAGCTCTAAAACGATTGAAAATCTCCTGAGCGTTTTCCGACCAATTTATTTTCCCGTCTAAACGTTCAATCAATTGGCAATAGGTGGCTTTTGTTTCGTCTTGTTTTTGAGGAGTGATTTCTCTTCTCACCCAAAGTGGAATAGTTTTTAAAAGAAGTTCAGATGAAAGTTGAGAAATTCTTTGGAGCAATTCCGGATAAGTTTCCTCTGGCGAAAAAGAGATTTTTTTCTGATCCAAAATGTCTCCTTCATCCATTTTTTCATTCATCAGAATAATTGTTGAACCGGTTTCTTCTTCTCCTTCCAAAATAGCATTTTGAATCGGAGAAGGACCGCGAAATTTCGGCAAAAGAGAAGGATGCACATTGATAATTCCAAACCCAGGGATATCTAAAACTTTTTGAGGAATTATTTTTCCATAAGAAGCGACTATGATTAAATCTGGTTTCAAATCTTCTATCTGTTTTATGCTTTTCTCGTTAAATTTCTCTATTGTAAAAACATTTATCTTTTTCTCTTGAGCGACTTTCCGAACGGTTAAAAAGGAGGATTTTTTTTCCGATTCCTCTTTTTGAGTCACAACCGAAATGATATTATAATTATTTTCAATCAATCCTTTTAAGATACTAGTCGCAAAAAAAGAAGCTCCGAAGAAAAGAATATTTATTTTTATCGGATCTTTTATCATGTAGCTTAAACTTTACGCGTTTTAATGAAAAATTGCTAAAATATAATTTTTTAAAATTAAACTAAATTTTTCGGATTCAAAATTTTTTGGTATCTTTTAATAAGAAATTTTAGCGTTTATTAATTCTTTCAAAAAAAATTTCCGATATTGAATTCAATTTTACGCCTTATCTATAAAAAGTATCCCTCGCAAATGTTCTATTTCGTGTTGCAACGCTCGCGCCAAAAGACCCTCCGCTTTCAAAATAATCTTTTTCCCACTTCTGTCTTGCGCTTTTACTTTTACTCTTTGATACCTTTTTAGAGGGATAAATTTTCCCGGGAAAGAAAGACACCCTTCTTCAGAAAGATCTTTTTTCCAAGAGTGAGAAACTATTTTAGGATTAAGTAAAATATGAGTTTTTCCATCTAACTTTATTATGCAAAGCTGAACCAATTTTCCCACTTGAGGAGCCGCCAAGCCAAGTGCGTTGCCGGTTTTTTCCATAGTTTCCAGCATATCAAAAATAAGTTCCTGAATTTCAGGATCTTGAGCATTTTTCACTTGAATTGACTTTTGTCTCAATATATCGTTGGGATAA
>PFHO01000073.1 GCA_002782345.1 Candidatus Moranbacteria bacterium CG_4_8_14_3_um_filter_34_16 | reverse complement strand
CCGAGCGAAATTAATTCCCCTCTCAAAACGCAATGGGCGGCCATTTCGGCCGCCCGCGAATTCGTCGGGAAAAAAGAAAAAAGTTTTATTACGGAGCGGGATACCGGAATCGAACCGGCGCCCTAACCTTGGGAAGGTCATGTACTGCCACTATACTAATCCCGCGTTTTTTTGAATTAAGAATTTTATACAAGCATGCTAATCTAATTTAAATATAAATTAGCAAGAATTATTATATTAAGCTTAATTGGTATATTAGTGCTTAATTGGCAATTCGTAAAGATTATTTCTTTCCCAAATTTCTAAGCGCTATTTTGACTCTCGCTCCCACATCTTTGACATCTAGAGGAACAATTTTCAATGCTTCACGCGCTTCGGACACTGTATATCCCATAGTCAAAAGAGCTTCAATTGCATCTGAATCAATTGTTGCATTTTCTTTTTCTTTCTCGCTTAAATCAGCCACCTTGTTTTTCAACTCTAAAATTATTCTTTCCGCCGTTTTTTTGCCAATTCCTGAAACTTTAGTAAGTAAAGAAGAATCTTCGTTAAGAATTGCTGTGCGAATAGTTTGAGGTGTGGCAATGGAAAGCACGCTTAACGCCGCCTTTGGACCAATTCCGGAAATGGCGATCAAAAGTTCAAACATTTCCAATTCTTCTTTGTCCAAAAAACCATAAAGTGCCAAAGTATCTTCTCGGACATGCGTATGAATATGAAATTCAACTTCTTTTTTCCCAGCGATCTTTCCCGCAGTGTAAGCGCTTAAATAAACTTTATACCCTATTCCGGAAATCATAACGATCGCATAGTTGTCTTGAAAATATTCCAATTCTCCTTTAAGTTTAGCAATCATATTTTTTCAATAGAAATTTTGCTTAATAACTCGTTGTTTCAATTTCCGCCTTTTGGTCAAATTTCCCAAAAATTTTATTGTTTTCGCTAAAACTAAATCGCAAAAATTGTTTGAAAAAATTATGCTTCAAAATGTCCAAAAATTTCGTTGTCGCAATTTATCAAGCAACAAGTCTAATTATTTTAATTTCTTCTATTGACCAAAAAGCTAGACAATCACTTTTAATTTTTTTGTATTCTTCAACGGTTTCATTCTTATTGTAGTTTATTTGAAGAAAATAAAAAAGAGGTTTAAAAAATGCCTCCCTAAAAAATAAAGAATTATAAATTTATCCGATAAAGTTTTTGGTCTTTTATGTTGACGAAAAAAAGGACGCTTTCGTCCGAATTCAAAAATAAATTTTGCGTGTCAAATTCTTCTTTGATATCTTTCACTTCAACCAATCTTGTTTTTTCTCCAGTTACCGTATCCACTTTCCAAAAAGTGTCCGCCGTTTTTATTTTTCCGGTTTTGTAATCTTCCGGCAACTTGGCGCTGGCTTCTACTCCTGAAGGAACCGCTAAAAAAACTAAGTGGTCATCTTTTGACCAAACACACTTAGAAACAAAAGTAGGCACGTCCAAATTTTTGAATCCTTCCCCTGCATAACTCATAACTCCCAATTTCAACTTTCCTTCCTCTTCCGGAGATATATAGCTTACTAAAACATAATCTCCCGATTCGCTCCACAAATAATCCGCACCAAATTTTTCTGAAAATATCGTCTTCTTTTCTCCTCCGACAATCGGAACATATTCAAAAATAGTCTTCTCATCGCTTTTCCCACTGTTCCAAAAAGAAAGTAATCCCGTTTTGGGAATTTGCGCCAAAGAAACATCGCAATAAGAAATTTTGTTTATCTCTTTCCAATTTTTTCCGTTCAAATCAGAAACATCCAGTGTTCTTTCTCTTGTGGCAGAATTATAATATTTGTAAAAAATTCGATCAGCATTAATTTGCCAAGAAACTTCATCCAACTTTTTTTCTATCTTTTCGGTTTTTTGAGCGACAATGTCAAAAACATAAAACGAAGAATTGTCTGTTTCGTTTAATAATTTTAAAATAATTTTGCTTTTGTCTTGCGACCAAATTGCTTTACTTGGATTTTTTATTCCGCTATCGGATATTTTTTTCTTTCCCGTTCCATCCAATTCAATTTCAAAAACACTGCCTTCTCCGGGAGAAAAATATCTTATCCTATCCCCTGATTGACTCAAAGTCGGAGATAAAACCACCTCATCGGAGATAAGCGAAATCTTATTGTCATAAACATTTTTCACCTTTTCTATATTTTCGGCAATTTGACTGTCTCCTTTCTTTTTCAAAATTCCACTTTCTCCCTCATTATCCGAAGTTTTGAAAGAGATATTGTAAACACCCCAAAAAAGAAGCGAGCCTACAAAGAGAAACAGAGAGAAAAAGAATATTTTTCTGAGATTAGACATAAAAAAAATTGTTAGTTACAACCACATTTTTTTCCAATGCTAACATGAACATGATTTCCTTCATTTGCAGTATAATTAGCTCCACAACTTTTAGCGACTGAAATTATCTCACTGGAATATTTTTCATTGCCGAAATCCACTGCGTATGATTTCATCTCGCATGTTTTTCCTCCATAGTGGCAAGAGTATTTAGTATGAGCACAAACCGAATCCTTCCAAGCTTCTTTATAACATTTTTCTATTCCAGCCGAATCAGAAATAGAACTGATTTTTTTAGCTTCCGCAGAAAGCTTGGGTTGCATACAAGATAAAAAACTACTTAAATCCGATGAAATATCTTTCTTTTGTTTTTCAATTCCCGGATCGTAAGTATAGCCCGAGACATCCCCTCCAGTCCAATCGCCACCGCTAGAAGATGATGCGTATCCGCTTCCAGTCGCAGATGATTGAGTACTACAAGTAAAGGTGTACCAATTTTCTTTTTCTATTCCCAAATCAGTTTTGGCGGACATTAGCCACATTGTTAAATTGACAAAAAACCACGCCATCAAAACTATCGTAAAACCTTTCAAACTGGCGCCCAAAAAATTTTTAGCGTTTCCAACCATTTGTTCATTACCAGAAGAAACTATATACATTGTTCCAGCGATAAAAATAGCTACTACTGCCACGGTAATCAGAAGTTCCAATCCAAAATCCACCAAACTTTGAATACCAATAATAAGATGGCACAAAGTGCACGCGTTTCCTGGATCATTTCCATTTCCACAAGGCACGATTCCTTCCGCTTGGACAAAAATCGGCAAACCGAAAAAAAATATAAGGGCTAAAATTGAGAATTTTTTTAACGACATAAAAATTTATTATTGATTTTCAAAAAATTTCTTTCCGTCGGGACAAAAACTCAAGCCATAATTTTCCCCTGCCAGATCTTCATTAACCCCAAACGGCACACTCAGAGTAATTTTTAATTTGCAAGCCTCTTTTTCGCTTATGCCTAAGACTTCCAAAAAATCTTTTTCCAACATATCTCTGGCTGATTGAACATCAGAATTTTCTATCACCATCAGAAACCCTTGATCTTGAGGATAAAAATCCGCGATATAACTTTCATTTTCCAAAAATCTCACTCCACTTTGAGACAAATTTTTTATCGGATTTTTATAAATATTATTCACTGTCACTTTTCCATTTTTTGTTTTGATCTCAAATTTTGGCTCGCTTGGAGAAGGAACAAAAAAAGACTCGCCATTTTCTCCCAAAGAATAATTTCTTGAAATCGCAAAAAAATAATAACCTATTATCCCCACTGTCATCAAGACAAAAACAAAAAGAATTATTTTATATATTTTACTCATCTTGTTTGAATTATTTTTTATAAATTAAAAATGACAATGAGTTTTATTTGCTCCCCATTTACCCCATTTGTTTCCATTTTCTGACAATATAACTGCTTCTTGGATATTTTTTTCGCCTGTTTGAGCCGCTTTTTTACATTTCTCATAATCGCTTTGAGGTTTGCAATTATGATTTTTTGACGTATATACAGGCGAAGCAGCTTTATCCACACACTTCACATCCGCTACATCATTTGCCGATATATTGATTTGAAACAATCCAAAAGAAACTGGTTGTCCTCCCGGCTGGCATTTATCCGCTCCCGATGGAATATTTTCAATTCCTCCACTTTCCGCGTGACAAATTCCCGAAGCTTTTTCCGCGTTCGCTCCAAAATATTTTTTTAGGTTTTCCACCGAGCAAAGACCTGTTGTCATTGGAGAACAATGAGAATCGGGGTTTCCGCTTGATCCTGATCCATCCGAAATTGATCCAGTGCCCAAACTTAAGCTGGCGGAAAGATTGCCCGGCAGATTGACTAGATTTGGATTGATTGTATGAAGAATCAACCACGCAGTCAACGCCAAAATAAGACCAGTAATCGCATCCGTGATCACTCCTTTAGCTTTACCGGCGGAAGCGGCATTCCCGGCACTTATAAGATACATATATCCACCAATCATAACCATCAACATCGCTGAAATTCCAATCGTCCAAATTCCAAATTGATAAACAGACAAGATATATGAAGGCCAATCACCCGGACGACCAAAACCCGGAATTTCTTCCATTGGAACGTAACCTCCAGTCGCATCTGAAATGGGAGTTGACCCCCCAGATTTACAAGCATCAATTTCCGAGCATTTTTTTGATTCAAAGGTTGCCGGAGATTGACAATCGCTAGCAACCTTTGCGTTAGTGCAATTACTTCCGTTAACACAACAACCGGTGGTATTTTTGCAACAAACCCAATTATCGCCACAACTTTCACTACTTTTTTCTTTACCTTCCGGACAAGGATTTTGACCTGTGCCAGTTGGATCTCCTGGATCA
>PFHO01000018.1:6066-8859 GCA_002782345.1 Candidatus Moranbacteria bacterium CG_4_8_14_3_um_filter_34_16 | reverse complement strand
CGCACTGGGAGATAACATTAAAACCGATATCCCACCATCCGATTTTGGAAGTTTTTTGTCTTTAGCCAAAAATTTGGACACCAGCAACATTATAAATATTGTTGTTGACGCTTGGGATAAAAACAGTCTGCTAAAAGTTTCTCATTTGTTCTACAAAGATGTTCGCGCTTTTATTCTTGTTCCTCGCGTTGGAAATTGGAGCGAAATTCAAGAATTGGCACAAAATATTTTTGACACCGAAAAAATTAAAAGACGCCGACAAGAAATTGCCAAAGAAGATGCTTCTGTAAGCATTCTTAATAAGAGTAGCGACTCCAATATCGGAGAAAAAATTGAAAACCTCTTGCGAGAAAGTTTTGGTTATAAAAATATAACCAAAATTTCTTCCTTAGAAGACAAAAAAAATCCATCTTCTGAAAAAAGTTTCCTCTGTGATTTTTCTTCAAAAAACAATCCTTTCACTTTGGATGAACTGACCACTAAAATTCCAGCTGAAATTATTGAAACTGAAAAACCCGAATGCGATTTATTTTCAAACGACATTAAAACAGATATACTGGTGGTGGTTGGAAAAGATGTTGTAACGCAATATAATTTAGAAGAAGACAGTTTTGAAGAATATAAAAATTCCGAAGATAACTTTATCTATTCTGATTTTTTGGAAAAATCAAAAAATTCCGATCAATAAAAAATTCTGTATACAAAAATACCGATAAAAAAAGTCAAGTACTCAGTATAAGCCAAATTAGCATGATAGATTTTAAATAATTCTGTTCTTTCAAATTTTAAACTAGCTGCAGTGACTACTGCCTAAAAACAGTACATATAGAGACACAGGTTGTCACTTACCGATACGTGCCAAAAGCACACAATAGGATGTTGGAAACACAAGGTCTTGCAATTATGAAATGCGTCCTAAATAGACGATAATTTTGGGGCAAGCGTCCCTGACTTCCAACAGTGCGGAGCAGTTACTTCATAAGGGCGGTTATCCTTCAGAAGTCTCCACACTACTGCTAAAAGTTTTCTAGCAGTAGCCACTGCAGCTGTTTTTGTTCCTCTCCGTTTCTTGATGGAAAGGTAGTAAGAACCAAATCCCGGAATTTTCTTGCAACGTTCCTGATGATAAGCCGCTTCAATCATAATCCAGCGCAACCATTTTGAACCTTGCTTGGTAATCCGTCCGTGTACCTGTTTTTCTCCCGAAGCGTAAGTTGATGGCACCAGCCCCGCATAGCCTTGCAGTTTCTTGGCCGAGTTGAAACGGTTGATGTCTCCGATTTCCGCCATAATAGTTAGAGCTGAACAAAAGCTAATTCCTGGAATTGAAATTAACAAATTGGCTTGCGGATTATGGGTAACAGTTGATTGAATCATTTGTTCCGCCTGTAAAACCAACTCCGTAAACTGATCCACGAGCAAAAGATATTTATCCAAATTCGTTTTAAAAGGTTCTTTCAATTTCAAAGATCCCATCCAAGCCATACCACCTTTGCCAAACAAATTGGAAAAAGTATGACGCAGGGCATGCTTAAACAGGATAGCGTGAATTTTGTTTTTCACCTGAGTGCGCAGATTTAAAAGTGAAGCGCGAAAACGACATTGTTCTTTCCAGCCCCGCACATCCACTGAAGAAAAATAGGCTTCTGGTAAAAGATTCGTTCTAAGTAGATCAGCCAAAACTCCCGCATCGATTTTGTCCGTTTTAATCCGCGCAGCTGCAATTGCTTTCACTCGCATTGGGTGTGCCAAATGCACATCCACGCCTAGATTCTCAATCAAGTCGGCGTAATAGTACCACTGTGATACTGGCTCCATAACTAGTGATAATTCAGTTGATTTCTCTTTAATATCACCAATAAATTTTTTCATCGCATTTTTGTCCGTAAGGATTCTCTGAGAAAGTATTTCTGCTCCCGCTTCGTTTTTCACACAAAGCGTAGAAGTATTTTTGTGAAGATCCATGCCGATAAATAGCTTATCAGCAGTTTTAATTTGAGTTAGTGTTTCTTGCATAGTGTTAAGTTTAATAATTAGCGTTTTTGCTTTCAGTTTAACACAAGAGATGCTTAACTCTTTTATATCATTATGAAACTAAAAATAATCATTGGATTGGGGAATCCCGGAAAGAAATATAAAAGTAACCGTCATAATGTCGGGTTTATGCTTTTAGACGAGATAAAAAAAAATTACGATTTTCCGGATTTTAAAATGGAACAAAAATTTGACGCTCAAATATCCTTCACTCAAAATTCTAGATTGAGTAAAGCGCTTTTGGCAAAACCGCAAACCTTTATGAATAATTCCGGTAAATCCGTTCAAGCTCTGATAAATTTCTACAAACTGTCTCCCGAAGACATTCTTGTTATCCATGACGATATTGATATAATTTTGGGCAAATATAAATTGGCAACCGATTCTTCCTCTGCCGGACACAATGGCATTCAAAATATCATTGACATTTTGGGCACGAAAAAATTCAACCGCATTCGCATTGGCGTTGCAGGAAAAAATTATGACAAAAAACAACTGGAACTATGCAATTTTGTTTTGCAAAACTTTGAAGAAAAAGAAATGAAAACAATTTTAGAAGATATGACTTCCGAAGTTATGAAAGAAATAGAAAATTTTTGTCAAAAATAAAACTTCTCATTTTTAAATGGACATTTTTCACAATAACTTTTTACCGCAATTTATTATACAACAATTCTAATGAATAAAAAGTTACTTTTGAAAAAATTCCGCTTAAAATATTTATTTCGTTTCAAAAATAAAAAAAGTAATTTTTTTAAA
>PFHO01000018.1:2777-6048 GCA_002782345.1 Candidatus Moranbacteria bacterium CG_4_8_14_3_um_filter_34_16 | reverse complement strand
TTTTTTTCTTTGTTTTTCAAAGTTTTGTGCGCAAGACGGTATCTTTAAGCAAAAAATTGCCAAAAAATACGCTTTACCCGCAAACAAAATTAAGGAGGGTAACTTTGTTTTGGGACTCACGCACAAAACTTTTAAAAACAAAGCTTTTTTGATTTTTAATTTTAAAATTATTCTTACTACTCAACAATTATAACTTTGGAATATAGCAAAATTTCAAGCATTTGTCAATTTATCTATATTGAATTTATTGGCAAACACATTCTTAATTTTAGGTCACTCATTTGTTTAAGCGACATTTCTTTTTCGCTTTATCTTATACATTTGCATTTGGTGTCGGCGATGCTGGTTATTTTTGTTTTAATGTTTAATCTTGCCATTTCTTCTTTTTAGTCATTCCAGCAAAAAAAGTTGCAACATATTCTTCTTCGTAAATTTCCGCATCAAAAAATTTCTTCAGCAAAATATTAGCCAACATTTTTAGAACAATCTCACCAGACAAAGCTCCGCAATACTATACATACTATTGATTTTATAATTTTTTTGATATATCCTGAAAATATGTTTTTTTCAAAATATCTTGAAATATTTTTGTTGATTTTATTTTTGACAATTCCTTTTGCGTCTTACGCGGAAAATACATCATTAAAAAATGACACTTCTGAAAATTTTCTTAAGGAATTGCCCCAAGAAATGCCCATTTTCATAAAAGAAAAAAAAATTCTTTTATCAAAAGAAAAAATGAAAAAGTGGTTTCAAGAAAAACCTCAACTAGTTTATGCTCCGGAATATTTGTCAGAAATTGAAAAATCTGATTTTTGTTCTTGGGAAAAAATGGCGCTTTGCAATTTGCTTTTTTCCTATCAAAAACAAATTCATATAAAAAAAGAATCTACTCTAAACATATCGCCACAACCCATTCAAGAGTTTGTCAATCAATTAGCGGAAGAATTCAACCAAAATCCGGAAAGTGCCAAATTCAAAATAGAAAATGAAAAAGTTTCCGCCTTTTCACTCGGCAAACCCGGTTTCCAATTGAATAAAGAAGAAAGCCAAAAAAAAATTATCGCGTATATTCAAGAAAACGACTTTCAAAAAAAATTGGAATTGCCCACCACCGAAATTGAGCCAGAAACCGCCAATAAGTCCATAGAAGATTTGGGAATTTCTCAATTGATTGGCGAAGGAAAATCCAATTTTGTCGGCTCTCCCAAAAATAGGATTTACAATATAAAAAAAGCGACAGAAAAATTTGAAGGACTTTTAATAAAACCGCAAGAAGAATTTTCCTTTGTTAAAATTTTGGGAGAAGTGGATGAAGAAAATGGTTATCTTCCGGAATTGGTTATCAAGAAAGATAAAACTGAGTTGGATTTTGGTGGAGGAATTTGCCAAGTGTCCACCACCATTTTTCGTGCCGCCATTAATTCCGGTTTAGAAATAACCGCTAGACACAACCACGCTTATCCGGTTAGTTATTATAACCCACAAGGGATGGATGCCACCGTTTATGTTCCTGCTCCAGATTTGAAATTTATAAATAACACTCCTAAATATATTTTAATCCAAAGCAAAATCCAAGGCACGGAATTAACTTTTGATTTTTACGGAACAACTGACGGAAGAAAAGTGAATATTCTCGGACCCACCATCACAGAAAAAAAATCCGATGGTTCAATGAAAACAATTTTCACTCAACAAGTTTTTGATGAAAATGGAAATTTGATAAGAGAAACTGTTTTCAAAAGCGCTTATGATTCTCCTAACAATTACCCTCATCCAGTCGCAAACTCTGAAATATTTTCTCAAAAACCGGAAGGATGGTCTGATAGAAAATGGAAAGCATATAAAAAAGAACATCATCTTTAAAATTTTTTGCGTTTTCTGAATACAATTCATTGACTAAAAATCCAAAACATTCTACTATTTTTTAGTAGCGCTCATAGCTCAGTTGGTAGAGCAGTTGCCTCTTAAGCAAACGGTCCCAGGTTCGAGCCCTGGTGGGCGCACAACGCATAAATCTTTGACATTTGCGCGCTGTTATAATAAAACATTTAAGTTTTTAGTCCAATACTGACTATAAACGCAAAAAATATAGACACATCAAAAGAACGATAATTTAAGAAATTTAATTCCCCATACTTTCCGAAAAAAATAACCCCCCCTTGAAAATAGAAAAGGGTTGACAGGGAAATGGTTGGTTAGACGCTGTTTTGAAAAGCCCCCACCTTATTGCATCCAATTTTGGCAATTCATTTTTTTCTTTTACTCTTGAAATAATTTCCGATCATAAACATACATATCCCTAAAGATAAAATATAAGCACTTATAACAATTTTTTGCATCGGTTCCATACTTACTGTTGATTTTTCTTTTTCTTGAAATAAATAACAATAGCGACAATTATAATCGCTAAGGCGAAACCCGTTAACATTCCGAGTTGTTCTCCCATATTTTTATTCAATAATAATATTTATAATGAAGTTATACTCGACCGTGCCAAAAAATGAATTGCCAAAAAATTCTAAAAAATAATAAAGAAATTTCTGGCTATTTCGCCTAACGTGCAACTATACTAAGTTCCACCTTTTGATTAAGAAAGATAAAACTTTTTATAGTCGCTTGGTTTATTTCAAAAAACCTATCTCTATATTATCACAAAACTAAAAAGGGTGGAATTTGGGCGTCAGCCGTATAGCGGGAGTTGCGTAAAGTCAATTTTATTTTTCTTTTTTTAATTTAATTTTGCTCTAAATTAAATCATAACAACCATTTTTATTGACTATTTTTTTTCGTATTGTTTTGAATTATATCAAAAGTTAGTCCATTCTCTAAATGCGTAAGAGAATATCAGGATATTCTAGATGAGTATTTTATCCTCTAAATGAATTGGCTCATCTTTTGTTTTTTTTGATATTAAAAAAACTATTCATATCTGGTTTAACGATAACAATCGTCTTTTTTGCTGATACTTATATGCGAAGGAAAATGATATTTGATACAGCTACCCTCTAATTTAATCTTTTTAAAAAGAATTTTCCATTCATTTACAGATAAAGACGCCATCAGAGATTCCCTATATTGTTTTCTAATTCTAATATCTTTAACCCCCGCAAAAACAAAAATATAGACAGGTATTATCCACTCGCTGGGTCGAAAAATATCTTGAATGAAAATGGCACCACCAGGTCGCAAAATAGAAATCATTTTTTCAATGGCTTTTTGCGGATCTACAAAATGATGTAACGTATTATGACAACAAATAGTGTCAAAT
>PFHO01000018.1:2492-2678 GCA_002782345.1 Candidatus Moranbacteria bacterium CG_4_8_14_3_um_filter_34_16 | reverse complement strand
CTATCCATTGCCATAATCTCTCTAAAAAAATCTTTTTTTGCCAATTCTATAATAATTTAACCTGTGCCTGTGCCAATATCTAGCATACTCCCTTTCTTTTGACTTCCCTTTATTACCCGATTAGCAAATAAAATGTACAAATCTTTGATATTTGCACACCATCCTGTCGTAAGAAACAACATCTTC
>PFHO01000018.1:0-2394 GCA_002782345.1 Candidatus Moranbacteria bacterium CG_4_8_14_3_um_filter_34_16 | reverse complement strand
AAGTTTTAATTTTTTTATAATAATCCTAAATAATCTAGTCCTAGATAACCAACTTCCACATCAGTTATTTTTCCACTGCGAAGCAATTCACGAAATTTATCCAAAGACAACAAAACTGTTTCACATATCTCCGAACTAGTATTTTGTGGCTCTGATATTTTTTCACAATCAGTCGCCACAAAGCATTTTCTTCGCATTGTTGAATAAGCGCAATCCAAGGATTCTGTTACTAATTTTACCTTTCCTCTGTATCCTGTTTCCTCCAGCAGTTCTCTTTCAATAGCCTGCTCCGGAGTTTCTCCTTTTTCAGTTCCTCCGCCCGGCAATTCTAAAATAATTTCATTGGGTCCTGGTCTAAATTGCTTGGCTAAAATCACTTCGTTGTTTTTAGTAAGCGCCAATACGCAAATAGCCGGACCTTCTTTTTTAATATAAAAATCGCTTTCTGTTCCGTCAGGAAGTCTATAAATCACCTTTTCTATCTTCCTGCCATATTTTTGGAAAGCTATTTCTCTTGATAGTTCTTTCCATTTTTTGACTTTGGTTGACATAAGATTAAAAGTTAAAAATTATTTTAGATATCAAAAAATCTTTTTCCAATTTCTTCGGAAAAAAATCATTTTAATTTCTTTTAATGTAAAAATCATATCGTTATGATTCCTTTATAGAGTTTCACGACTGTTATAATAATAATTTATAAATCAGATAAATTCAAATGCACGCTTGTGAATATCCGCACGTTTTTTTGAATTTTTTATAGCTATCCAACAAAAAACGCACGAAAATGGATAAAATTTTTACTTTGAGTTATAATTAAAATAATAAGATTTATGTTGAATAATAGAAAAAAATATCTTCAAATAGCTTTCAATCGTTCCCTTTCCGAAGTGAAAGAGATGATTTTTTTGTTGCCACCGTCAAACAAGATCCTTATTGAAGCAGGAACGCCTTTTATAAAAAATTATGGAAGCGATGGAATTTCATCTTTGAAAAATTGGTGGGGTAAAAAAATTGGCGAACAAGGTTATATCATCGCGGATTTGAAAGCTATGGATAGAGGTTTGCGCGAAGTTCAAACAGTCGCAAAAGCCGGAGCATCCGCAGCCACTTGTTTAGGGCTCGCACCTATTGAAACGATAAATGAATTTATCAAAAATTGTCAATCCAATGGCATTGATTCTATGATTGATATGATGAATGTGAAATTTCCTTTTGAAGTTTTGCAAAAACTGAAAAAATTGCCCGATATTATAGTTTTGCACAGAGGAGTGGATGAAAATAACAAAAATAGAGAAAAACAACTTCCGCATAATCAAATACGTGCGATAAAAGGTGTCTATGGAAAAATTTTGATTTCTGTGGCTGGTGGAGAAACAACTCGCGATGTGATAAGGACATATTTTAATGACGCCGATATTGCCGTAATTTGGCGTTCATTTTACGAATCGCCTAAAAACACTGCCAAACTAGCGCAAGAATTTTTGAAATTAATTAAATAAAAAATAATGCAAATTCAAAAAAAACAATTTAAAGATAAATTGCTTGATTGGATAATTTTTTTTGTTCTTGGCGCTTTTTTAATAAATCCTTTTTTAGGTTTAATCGCCATATTCGGATTGATATTCTATTTTTTTAAAAATAAAAATGCTTTGGATTTGCAACTTTCCAAATATTCTAAAAGTATAAACGCATTTTCCAATAATCTTGCTCGGATAGAATCCATCCATAATTCCACTAGTGTCAGAAAAATTTTTTTGCAAAATAATCAATTAAAGACGCTCTCCCTTGAATTTCCAAAGAAAAACTTAATTTTCAAAGCTCCTCAATTACGGTTGGAAAAAAGAAAAAGATATCTTCAAGTAGCTTTGAATAATACAATCAATGAAGCTATACAAATTATTTCCCAAATTCCTTATTCAAAAAGAATTTTGATTGAAGTCGGCACTCCCATGATTAAGGAATATGGCATAAAAGCGATATCGGAGATAAAACAAATGGCTCCTTTGGGAAGTTATATTGTGGCTGATAACAAATGCGCCGATTTGGGTTCTCGAGAGGTGGAAATGATGGCTAATGCCGGAGCAAACGCTTCAACCTGTCTTGGCGTCGCGCCTATTGAAACAATTGACACTTTTATTGAAGAATGCGAAAAATACAAAATTGATTCTATGATTGATATGATGAATGTGGAAGATCCCTTATCAGTTTTAAAAAAGCTGAAAAAACTTCCCCGAGTCGTTATTCTTCACCGAGGAGTGGATGAAAGTGAATTTTCCAAAGAAAAGCAAATCCCTTATTATCAAATTAAACAAATCAAAGGAAATTATAACCTACTCGTTTCTGTAGCTGGCGGAGACACTCTTAGGGAAATACAAAGAGCGATATTCAATGATG
>PFHO01000032.1 GCA_002782345.1 Candidatus Moranbacteria bacterium CG_4_8_14_3_um_filter_34_16 | reverse complement strand
CTATGTTTCGGTTTTAGTCTTTTTATTTCAAAACCTTTTTTAATTAAATCATCATTAGTTAATTCATACCTTTGTCTTACCTTTGCAATATTTCTTTGATGATATTTTTTACCGCCTTTAGTAAATAAATAAGTCCTACCGCCTTTACCTGTATAGAGCCAATTTGTCGCTTGATAGATTATACCTAAATGATTTTCATTCTCATCGGCAAAGCTAACTAACCATTTTACATAGGTATATCTTTTTCTAATCAATTTAATTGCTACCGCTATCGTTCTACTTTCAGAATTTTTTGGCATTTCAGGACTTAAAGCCAATCTGACTAATTCTAAATATTCGCCTCTTTTGGTCCCTGATACTATTTCCTTCATTCTTCGACCAACAGATTCTCCAAAACAAATACAACCACTTAGAATACCATTGAAATAAACTCCTAAAAATAAAGAACAATTCGCAGGAATTGCGTGTGAATAATGATAAAGTTCAACTAACTTAACCGCATTTTTCCGACTAATTGACCTAAGTATTATTGAACTTTTTACAAATTTCGTAGATTCCACTTGCATTGTCGCCCTCTCCTGTTGAGCCGATCGCTCTATTTACTTCTTCTAATTGCTCTGGTGTAAACATTAAAGTCATTTGATATTTTTTCTCTCCACCATCTCCAACTAAATCAGGTAAACTTTCATCAACATTAACTACAAACTTTTTTAACTCCCAATCTTCAAATCCGACTTCTTTTAATAAATCTTCTTCAATCTGGGCTAACTTATTCCAATCCCAATGCCCTAAATTCTTATTAAGCCTTAAGTTTAGTTTTTTCTCTGATTTTTCATCGGGTATATTTTTATAAACAACAGGGATTTCTGTAAAACCTAAATCCTCCGCTACCTTAACCCTTTGATGTCCACCGATAATTATATTTTTTCTATTCTCGGCGCTATTTACTAAAATTGGTTCTACAAAATCGTATTCTTTCAAGGACTTTTCTATATCTTCATATTCTTTCTCGGTAATATTTCTAGGGTTATAATCGACTGGTTTTAATTCTTTAATATCTACATAGATAATTTCAAGTTTAACTTTCTCCATTTTCTTGCTCCTTTAATAATTCCTTTAATTTAATCTCCATAAATTTATCGTCTTTTTTACAATAAGAATTTGCTTGAATTTCTAAACTATCAAACCTTTTTTGACCTAACCATTCTATCATCATTTCCTTATACTTATCTCTTAAATCTCCATGTCCTAATTGTTCATGATGATAGAAACAAAGAGCCATACAGTTATCTGGCTCATACCTTGTTCCTTCTTTATTTCTTCCCCAATAATGAGAATTATGAAGCATTTTCCTATTGTCTGAATAATCTTTACCACAATAACGGCATTTCCATTTATCTCTATTTCTTATATACAAAGAAAAAAGAGAATCTGTTTTTTTAATTTTAACTTTAAAATAACTCATATTGCCCTTTATTAACTAAGATTCAGCGGTGGCGAGCCCCACTAAAAGCCTTAACATTAGGAAGAAAAGAAATAAAGCCTAAAGTTAATTTTGACACCACCGAGTCTTAACTAATAAAGGTACTTTGTTCTCTAATAACTAAATTATAACATATGAAAAGAGATAGAGGTATCGCCTAATTGGTTTGAAACTAGAGAATACCCCTACTATTTATTATGTATAGTAATAACCGTCTATAAGTTCGTAGTTATAAATGAACATGATCTTTCTTGTCTGATGTTTCTTTACGCAATTTAAAGAATATGTTTGTATGGCTTCTTCTTGGTCGCATTGAGCTAGAATTGTTGTTTGTGTTGTTGTTTGGTTATATTTGTTTTCTTTTACTTCTAGCTGGTATTCTTCTTTTGTCGGGCAATATATAGATTCCCCTAAATAATACAGATTGATTTCTAAGTTGTTATTTTCAAAATGTCTTATTCTTGTCATTCCAAGCACCTCCCCCTTGCATAACAGCAGATTGAATTGAATCTACAACGCTTGCATTTCTTATATCTTACTTCCCGATTCATACATTCTTTTTTAAATTTTCTATGGTATGAATCATGGCAAGCAAAACAAATTGATAATCTTTTCTTTCGGTATTGTTTTTTCTTATATTCTTTTTTACTGTGCCAATAATGATGACGACCTTGAGTAGTAGTATTACATATCAAACACTTCCCCACTAATTATCACCCCTTTATACATAATAGTCCTTAAATCAAGTTTTCAAAGAACTGACACGATTATACTACTTTCCTCCAGTAGTTTAACAAATCTTCCATAGTTTTTTCAAAAGGTATTTCTGGCTCCCAGCCTGTTATTTTTTTCATCTTCGAACAATCACATAAAAGTAACTTCACATCAGAAGGTCTTAACCTTTTCGGATCAACCTCAACTTTAATTTCTGCCTTAGCCAATTTAATTAAAATATCTAAAACTTGTTGAATAGTATATCCCTTACCACTCCCGATATTATATACTTCACCATATTCGCCTTTTTCAATTAACAATCTATAAGCTCGAACTGTATCCCTAACATCAGTAAAATCTCTGATTGAAGTTAAATCTCCAACCATTATTTTGTCTTGCTTCCCTTTTTCGATTAAAGCAACTTGTTTCGCAAAAGTAGAAGTCACATATTCATCGCCTCTCGCTGGTCCGTATTTACTTTCTGGTCCCTCATGATTAAACGCTCTTGTTCTTATCGTCTTAATTCCCCAACTCTTGAAGTGTTGGTAGCCCGCAAGGTCCGCGCTGATTTTTGAAATCGCATAAGGACTTAATGGTCTTAAAGGGTTTGTTTCTTTTATTGGTGTTTCATTTTCAGTAACTAAACCATATTCTTCAGAAGAACCCGCTATCTGAACTATCGTATCTAATAATCCTAGAGAACGAGCCGCATTTAATAATTTAACAGTTCCTAAACCATTAATTTCATAAACAAGTTCAGGGTCTTGCCAACTCGAAGGAACATAAGCAATAGCGGCTAAGTGGAAAATGACATCGGGTTTATGCTCGTTTAAAACTGATCTAATTTCTTCATAATTTTTAATGTCCATTTTTACAAACCCGTCTTTAGGAAGTCTTGAAGTGCTTATAACTTGATAGCCATTGTCCTCTAATTCAGCCCTTAGATGACCACCGACGAAGCCTTCTCCTCCTGTAATAAGTGCTTTTTTCATTGATAAATCTCCTTTAACATTATATTAGGATATTGTTCATCTCAGAAAAAAATTGTTTTAGAAAATTAACAGCTATTTTATCTTTACCGCCAACAAATCTTGTCATAACCCCGATATTCTCTCCGAGGTTCGGGTATTTTCCTTCAACAAGCGAATAAACCGCGTTTAATTTTCTATTTGTTCCGAACCCGACTAAAATTCCGTTCATTTTAATTTACCCTTCTTCTCAAATTCCCTTTGTTTATCTTTTAAACAATCTACACAAATATATAAATCTTCTCCTACTTTCCTAAAAGTTATTCCTGAAGTTCTAAAGCAATATCTACACGCCCTTAAAGAATAATTTTGTTTTCTATTTTTATTTTCCTTTTTTATTTTTGCCCATTCTTCTTTAGTATAATCGCCCATATAATTCCTTATGTTTCTTCGCTAAATTATTAAATCCTTCTTCTATAGTAAGATAATTTTTATAAAATGATTCCATAAAAAGCTTCAAACAGTTTAAATCTCTTGCTTTATATAAATTTTTAGTTTTAATAGAATCTAAATCATCGAACCAACTTACGTTTGATAGAAACAATGGTCTTCGGCAGGCAATCGCTAATCTTGCCGCCGCTGAACTTCCAACTATTCCAACCTCATTATACCATAAAACAACCCCGTCGTGACTCTTAATAAACTCAATTAGCTTCTTTGTAGGTAACCATTTACTGGGGATATTATATCCAAAACCTAATTCATCACATATCCGTTTAACTGCTATATTATCATTCCTGCCTATCCCGAAAGAACAAATTTTAACAGGGATTTCGGGTATGCCCATAGGAAAAGTTATTTTTTTTGTTTCTTTTGGTAAAAGCATGTTTTTAAATATATCTTCTCTATGTGCTATCGCAATATCTATATTCTTAAAATCAAACCCTTCCCAAACTGCACTATCGTGAAAAGTGACAATCGTTCTCTTATTTTGAGTTTTCAACATTTTTAAGACATTCATTAGCCACTCGCCCGACCAGAACGAACCTTGATTTTGAAAATGAATGATATTACACCTCTCTAAACCTCGCCACTCAATATTGTCCTTATCAAAAACTTGAATATCTACACCTAATTTTTCTAGCGAACTAACTAAACTTTTCGCATATTCAGCTATTCCGCATTGCCTATCCCAAGTTGTAATCATTGCTATTTTCATACTTTGCCCTCATCAATATCTTGATTCACAGAATAAGCAAACCCTCAAGTATTAAAAATTTTATCTCTTTCTTTAATCTCATCAATACATTTTT
>PFHO01000061.1 GCA_002782345.1 Candidatus Moranbacteria bacterium CG_4_8_14_3_um_filter_34_16 | reverse complement strand
TTTCCTTTTGAAATTTCAGCCAAAGAATTGAAGCTCAACGCTCAAACACTTTTTGATAATCGCAATCTTTCTTTGAGAAACAGAAAAATAAATGATATCTTTCGTCTTTACTCCGTGCTTTTGGATTCTTATGGACGGGCGATGAGAGCGGACGATTTCTTGGAAATAAAAAGTCCTAAAATTCTTTCTTCCGCCACGGAAGGAGGCGCCAATTTTTTTAAGATAAAATATTTTAAAAGGGAAGCTTTTTTGGCGCAAAGTCCTCAATTTTACAAACAAGCTGGAGTGGGGGCTTTTGAAAGAGTTTTTGAAATTGGCACGGTTTTTCGTGCGGAACCGCATTTTACCACTCGTCATGTCAACGAATTTACCGGTCTTGACGCAGAAATGGGTTTTATATCCGATTTTTCCGATATAATGGATGAATTGGAAAAAGTGATGAGAAAAATTACTCAAGAAATTTCTCAAAATTGCGTCAAAATTTTGAAAGAATATGGAGGAGAAATTTTGAATGAAGAAAAATTTCCACGAATAAAGTTGGAAGAGGCGTTAAAAATTTTGAAAAAAGAATATAACAAGGAATCGTTGGGGATAGATACTGATCCGGAGGGAGAAAGAATGATTTCAGATTGGGTTAAAAAAAAGTATCATTCCGATTTTGTTTTTTTGACTCATTATCCAGTCTCCGGAAGACCTTTTTATACTATGCCCGGCAAGGATTTGAGGTTGACCGAAAGTTTTGATTTGATTTTTAAAGGTGTGGAAATTGCTACGGGCGGACAAAGAATTCATATTTATCATCAATTGATTGAAAGTATTAAAAGGCATAAACTTGATCCAAAAGATTTTGCCGATTATTTGAATATCTTTAAGCTTGGGATGCCTCCTCATGGAGGGTGGGGAATTGGTTCGGAAAGAATTGTTCAGAAAATTTTGAATCTTTCCAGTGTCAAAGAAGCCATTCTTTTTCCGCGAGACGTAAAGAGATTGACTCCTTAACGCAAAAAAAATTGGAAAATCAAGACTCGCAATTCTTGCGATGAAGAAAATAATTGGATAAATTTTTGAGCAAAAAATATGTATTCTAATGACGATTTGAAAAATTTGAGCGAAGAAGAGAAAAAAAGAAAGAGGCATTTTTTTCAAATGCAAATTGTTATTTTGGATTCGGATAATAGAAAAATTATCAGAGAGAAGGAAAGATTGGAAGCGGAGCTAAGAGCGATGAAAAATGAAATGAAACGAATTCGTTTAAATAAAGATGAAAAAGAAGAGGAGATAAAAAAAATTACGTTTAAAATAACAAAAAACGAGGAAGAGTTGAAAAGAATCAGAAAGAAACTTAATATGCTTTGAAATTGTCGGGGTTGGAAATAGGTTTTTTAATAAAGACTTAGAAGGATTTTGATGTTTAATGGAAATTTTCGGACTTAATGAGATTTTTTTTACTTGTAGGACTTACGCGTTTGCCTCAAAATTACTAAAGCATAATTTGCGAAATTAAGTTAATTCCTGCTGGTTTAATTAAAATTGAATCGCTTGAGAGAGATTATCATTATTAATTTTTTGTCAAATGCGTAAGTCCTAAATTGAGAGAAAATTTGCGGTTTTAATCCGGTGGTTTTTTTTACAATAATTTTTAATTTGTTAAATAAAAACTATGGTTGTAAGCGTTTTTGTTAAAATAGTGAGAGATTTGGCGCTTGCCAAAAAATTAGATTGGACATCTTTTCGGGAAAGAAGAATATGGGAAACGGGAAAAAAATTTGAAGCCAAAGAAATTGATTTGCGTCAAGCGATTGACGCTATAAAAGCGGAATTGAAATCATACAACATAACCATAGACGACGAAAGATATCTCAAAGAAAAAATGAGATAATAGGGTTTATGTGTTTTGTTTTAAAAATAAATTTACGTAAATAATACAATGGCAATTGCTATGTTTAAATGATTTCTCTCTATAAATTTTTTTCGCGATTTTCAACGAGAAATAATTTTAAAGAGGAAGGCGTAAATTATAAATCGGATAAAAATTATTTATGAGAGCAAAAGAATTGCGTCAAAAATATTTGGAATTTTTTCAAACTAAAAAACACATTATCGTTCCGTCCGCGTCGTTGGTGCCGGAAAATGATCCAACCACTCTTTTTACCGGCTCCGGAATGCAACCGATGATTGCTTATTTAATGGGAGAAAAACATCCCTTGGGAAAACGAATTACCGACAGTCAAAAAAGTTTTCGTTCTGGCGATATTGAAGAAGTGGGCGATAATCGTCATACGACTTTTTTTGAAATGTTAGGCAATTGGTCATTGGGAGATTATTTCAAAAAAGAACAACTTTCTTGGATGTTTGAATTTTTAACCAAAATTATCAGGCTTGATCCGAAAAATATCTATGTTACCGTTTTTCGTGGCGATGAAAATTTGAAAATTCCTCGCGATAATGAATCGGTTGGAATTTGGAAAGAACTCTTTAAAAGTGTTGGCGTTGAAGCGAAAGATGTGGATTTTGTTGAAAAAAACGGAATGCAAGGAGGAAAGATATTCTATTATCCGGTGGAAAAAAATTGGTGGAGCCGAGCGGGCGTTCCGGACAAGATGCCGATTGGCGAACCAGGAGGACCAGACAGTGAAATGTTTTGGGACTTTGGAGAGGAAAGAAAAATTCACGAAAATTCTCCTTGGAAGAACGAACCATGTCATCCAAATTGCGATTGCGGAAGATTTTTGGAAATTGGCAATAATGTTTTTATGGAATATATAAAAACTGAAAAAGGTTTTGAATTTCTGAAACAAAAAAATGTTGATTTTGGGGGAGGACTGGAAAGAATTTTGGCGGCTTTGAATAATAATCCAGATATTTTTCTCACAGATATTTTCTCTCAAGGTATAAAAAAATTAGAAGATTTATCTGGCAAAAAATATGTCGGAAACGAAGAAGCGTTCCGAGTGATCTTAGATCATTTGCGCGCGACAACTTTTCTTATTGGTGATGGAGTTTTACCAAGCAACAAAGATCAGGGCTATTTTGCACGCAGACTTGTTAGACGTGCGGTGCGTTTTGCGCATAGATTGGGGATAAAAAACAATTTTTGCGGAGATGTAGCTAAGATTTTCATTGAGGAATACAAAAGCGAATATGTCAATTTGGGAGTGGAGGAAGAAAAAATTGTAGCAGAACTTGAAAGAGAGGAAGACAAATTCAGATCTACACTTGGAAAAGGATTAAAACATTATAAGTTGGCGGTGGAAGCAGGAAAATTTGAGATTATTCCCGGAGAAATAACTTTTAATTTATACCAAACATACGGATTTCCCATAGAGATAGTTGAAGAATTGGCAAAAGAAGACGGCAAAAAAATAAACAGAGAAGAATTTGATGAAGAATTAAAAAAACACCAAGATCTTTCTCGCACCGCATCGGAAGGAAAATTCAAAGGTGGACTGGCGGATCACAGCGAAAAAACTACCCAGTATCATACGGTGGCGCATTTGATGTTGGCGGGATTGCGAAAAGTTTTGGGTAAAAATGTTCATCAAAAAGGTTCCAATATCACGGAAGAACGAATCCGTTTTGATTTTTCTTATCCGGAAAAAATGGCAGAAGAACAAAAAAAAGCGGTGGAGGATTTTGTCAATGTCGCGATTAAATCAAAAACGGAAGTGGTGATGGAAGAAATGACGCCGGAAGAAGCAAAAAATTCCGGCGCGGAAGGAGAATTTGGGCATAAATATGGCGATCGGGTCAAAGTTTATTCTATTGGAGAATATTCTCGGGAAATTTGTGGCGGACCGCATATCAAAAATACTTTAGAGATAAAAGGAATATTTAAAATTAAAAAAGAAGAAAGTTCTTCGGCGGGAGTGAGAAGAATCAAGGCCGTGGTGGAACAACTGAATAAAAATGAATAAATTTTTTTGGACAAGATTAAGGGGATGAGCGATTTTTTAGAATTTACGTGCTCTTTTTGGTACAGCAGAATCACATTACCGACCAAAACAAAACGTCACAATTATTATGGTCAAACCGCGAGAATTGAATGATAGCAATGATGATAGTAACGCGGACAAACATCTAATCAGAGAAACATTAGTCGGCTTAGTTATTCCAGAATTTGTGACCAAACAGGGTATGGTGGAAATAAAGTATTAATTAATTTTTTAAAAATATATGACAAAAAAAAATGTTCTAGTAGTTTCATTTGCGTATGTTATTTTTTTTTATTGTGTCTTTCTTAGTAAGTTTATTATGCGAAGAAGACATGTGTAGAATACATGACGATAGTGTTTTGGGTTGGATGTTACTTAATTTTATTTTTCTTATTCCTATCTTTATTTTCTCCCTCATCACTTACAAAATGCGGGAAGAAGTTTTTCAGAGTTGGTGGAGATTTGCGCGTTGGTTTGCACCAGTGATTATACTAGACTTTTTTAATAAACTCCCAACGCCAAAGCGGAGGAATGGGCATTAGCGGAGCAATAAGAAGCAGTTTCAACCTATTCATCATTGGAATTTTTTATGCTATTTTCATTGTAACCTCAACGATAAAAATAATCTTGACCTATCGAGATAAAAAATAATTTTATTAGTGAACGTCCGCTTTGGATGTTCTTTTTTAAATTGTTTGTTTTGGCTCTAGACCATCAGAAACTATGTTAAAATAGTAGTATGATGCTCAAGAAAGCCAAATTAACGAGTTACCAAATTAAAAAAATTAT
>PFHO01000005.1 GCA_002782345.1 Candidatus Moranbacteria bacterium CG_4_8_14_3_um_filter_34_16 | reverse complement strand
AACAGCTTGCAAAATTCCCATCGCAGAAACAAAATAAGAAATTCCCCAGCCTAAAATAACCCCTAAGATTCCTCCAATTAATGTTACCGCAATTGATTCAATCAAAAATTGATTATTAATTTCATTTTTTTTGGCTCCTATCGCTTTTCTTAAACCGATTTCTCTAGTTCTTTCAGTAACAGTGGTAAGCATCATATTCATAATACCAATTCCTCCAACCACCAAGGATATTCCGGCTATCGCACCCAAAAGCAATGTTAAAGTTTCTGTCACTGTTGAAGCCGCTTCAATGATATCCGCCTGATTCATCACGCTAAAATCTGCATCTTCTATATCTTTTATTTTATGACGAGCCAGAATAATTTTTTCAATTTGCGCTTGTGCTTCATCCATTGATTGTGAATCTTGTGCTTGAATGTTTATCATAGACAAATATTCATCTCCAGAAAGATATTGTTGAAAAGAAAAAAGCGGAATATATATTATATCATCGCTACTTCCAAAACCTCCTCCTCCTTTGGCAACAGTCGTCCCTACAACTGAAAATTCCACCCCGTTAATTCTAACTTTTTTTCCAATAACATTTTCCTCTCCCGGAAACAAATCAGCAACAACATTCGGACCCAAAACGGTTACTTTGGATATTCTAAGATTATGTTGATCGGAAAAAAAAATTCCTTTTTTAATTTCCAAATTTTTTATCTCGGTATAAGAAGAAATTGTTCCGGTTACAGTTGTGTTGGTATTGTTTCCTCCGGAAACAACCTGATAATTTTTTGAACTTTCCGGCGCAACATTTTTAAGCAAATCCAATTTGGAAATCGCTTCCGCATCTGAAAAGTTGAGAGCTTGAGAACTTCCGCGACTACTGACGATTTGACTTCCCGGTCCATGACCTCTTCCTGGACGCACAATCAATAAATTTGAACCGATAGATTGAATGCTTTCCTCAATAGAGTTTTGCGCTCCTGTCCCAATCGCCAACATTGCAATTACCGAGCCAATTCCAATTATAATTCCCAACATCGTTAAACCGCTTCTGACTTTATTGGAAGTTATTCCGCTATAAATCTCTTGATATAAATCTGAAATCAACATTATATTTTTTTGACTTACGCTTTTTTTAAAAAATTAATAAGAACAAAATTTTGAAAAAATACGCTAAATTTTTGTTAAATCTATAAAAGATATTTTAATAATCTTATTTTAGTGATTTTTTTTAAACGATTGAAATAAAAAATTATTTGAAATTATTGTTTTTTTGAAATTTTTTCGTCTTTAACTAAAATTCCATCTTGAATATAAATTATTCTATCGGCATGCGTGGCTACATCTTTTTCATGAGTAATCAATAAAATTGTATGACCAAATTTTTTATTCAATCTGTTAAAAGTTTCTAAAACAAGTTCTCCGGTTTTAGTATCCAAATTTCCCGTTGGTTCATCCGCTAAAACCAATGAAGGGTTATTTACTAAGGCTCTGGCAATCGCCACTCTTTGCATTTGTCCGCCGGAGAGTTCATTGGAAAAATGATTCCATCTCTCTTGGGCTATTCCCACAGAATTCAAAGCAGACTCAACTATTTGCTTTCTTTCTTTCTTGGCAATTTCATTATATATCAAAGGAAGCATCACATTTCTAGTGACGGTTGTCCTCGGCAAAAGATTAAACGACTGAAAAACAAAACCTATTTTTTCTTTTCTAATTTCCGCCAATTCATCATCCGACATTTTTGAAACATCTTTTCCGTCTAAAAGAAAAATCCCTCCCGTTGGAGAATCAAGCGCTCCTAAAATATGCATCAAAGTTGATTTCCCCGACCCGCTCGGACCCATAATAGCGACATATTCTCCTTTTTTTATTTCAAATGAAACACTTTTTAACGCAATCGTTTCATTAAGAGATCCTTGATTATATATTTTGGTGATTTTGTCGCACTTAATAATATTTTCCATAGATGTTAAAATTTCATAAAAAGATTTTCGTTAACGTTTTTCTCCTCCAATTTTAAATGAACCGCCAAACAATCCGCCAGAAGTTTTTTCTTTATTATTTATTCCATTTTTTCCGCTAGAACTTGTTTTAAGCGTTACTTCTTCGCCCTCTTGAAGTCCCTCCACAACTTGTGTAACCATTTCATCCGATATTCCTATTTTGATAGGTTTTGAAATTGTTTTTGTTTTTCCCTCAGCTCCGCTTTCCAAAGAGGAAACCGTTTGCGTGTAGAAAGTTCCATCTTTGTTTTTTCTTATTGCCGTGTTGGGAATTTGTAAAACATTTTCTTGAGAGTCTATAATAATTTCAGCGTTAGCGCTCATCCCGGGTTTAAGCAATTCTACATTATTTTCAAAAACAATTTTCGCTTCATAAGAAACAACATTTTGAGTTATTTTTCCGATTGTGTCAATTTTTTCAACTTTTCCTTTGGCAACAACTCCCGGGAGAGCGTCAAAAGCGATTGTTGCATTGTTCCCAGTTTTTACTCTAGCCGCATCCAATTCATTTAGCGAAATTTCCGCATACATTTCTTCAGTAATAACGGAAGCCACAATGTCGTCGCGAGAAATTGAATCACCCGCTTCAACATCCAATCCCGTAACAATACCGTCAAATGGAGCGCGAATATAATAATCTTCCAATCTTCTTTTGGCATCATCCAATAATAATTTTTTTTGCTGAACAATAATTTCTTGTGCTTGTCTTTTCCATCTTTCTTCAATTGTTTGTTTATCAAAATCACGATTCGTTTCTTTTTGAGTTATAAATGCGGATTTTAAGTTAAGTTGAGCATTTTGCATTTCCTTTTTTGGCTCCGTCGTATCTAAAACAACAATTAAATCTCCTCTTTAAACAGTTTGGTCATTTTTAACTAAAACTTTTTCAACCTTTATGCCATCTCCCGCCACCACTCCCTGCAAATCAACTTGACTTTTGGCAAAAACTTGTCCCGTTCCAGTAACCACGATTTTTATATCTCCTTTTTTTATGATCGCTGTTTCCTGAATTTCATTTTCTTGAGTTTTATTTTGAACAATTTTGGCATATCCAAAATATACCATTCCGGCTATCGCCAAAAAAATAAACCCCGTAAAAATTTTATGTCGCTTCGCCATACTTTCAATTTTTTTCATATTTTTAAAACAAAATAATATAACATACTCATTTTAGATTTTGTTATTTATAAAACAGCTCAAAATTATATTTTTCCTTAATTAAAACCTAACAAAAAAGGTGCTCGTATCTAAATTCCTCTCTTGAATTTATACGCAACAATAAAAATTTGTTTGCAAATCTTCATTTTGCTTCAATTGCAATGTTCACAATTTAATTTTGCTTTTTCATCTTCTGTCACAGAAATCATTTGAACTGTTGTATGACCGATTTTGAAATTAGCGAGCATATTTTGTTGAATTTTTGCAATAAGATCAGTTCTTTTTTCATTTTCCATATTTTCAATTTCCACGTGAACGCTTAAAAATCTATTTTCACTGCCCGTTTGCCAGATATGCAAATCATTGACAACTTTTATTCCCGACATTTCTAACAACGCAGTTTTCACTTTGGCAAAATCAATATCTGCCGGCACTGAATCCATTAGCATATTAATTGCTTCCAAAAGAATAGAGAAAATTTCTTTTAGGATAAAAATTGAAATCACAATTGATGCCACCGGATCAACCCAATTCCAACTGGTGAAATAAATAACGCCGGCGCCGATAATCACCGCTAATGAAAACAACGCATCTTGCAAAGAGTGAAGCCATGCACTTTTCAGATTCAAATTTTTATCCGCTCCTTTTTGCAAAAGATAAGTCGCCAATCCGTTGCCTAAAAGTGCTACACCAGCCACAATCATCATCATCATTCCTGATACCGGTTCCGGCTTAAATAGACGAATGCCCGCTTCTACCAAGACAATTCCCACTACTCCCAAAAGAACACCCCCGTTGACAAAGGCAATTAAAATTTCCGCGCGTTTATAGCCATAAGTTTTTTTCTCAGTTTGCGGTTTATCAGCCAACTTTTCTCCCCATAAACTGAGAATCATTGAGCCGACATCCGTCAAGTTGTGCAAGGCGTCGGTTATCAATGCAAAACTGCGAGAAAGCAGGCCAAAAATAATTTCAAAGATTACAATTATCACATTAATCCCAATTGACCAAATGAGATTTTTTGAAGTTTGGACATGAATATGCTCGTGACTATGGTTATGGTTGTGATTATGTTCAGACATATTTTTCATAATTACAATTTTAAATCTTCTTTTCTTTTTTCCAAATCCTCTTTAGCTTTGGGAATCAATTTTAAATCCCTGACAATTCTTTGCGCCTTAGCTTGAGGAGTATTATTTTCTTCGGCAAAAGCAATTGCGCCTGACGGATACAAATTGGAACAAGTCTGGCAAGCTACCATTCAATTGGTTGGATTGACTACTTTGGATTTTTTGTTTTCATAATTATATTCATACACTCCTCTAGCACAAGAAGTAACACACATTCCACAACCGATACTGTTAATTATTAATGCGTTGTTCATATTATAAATTCATTAAATACTTGACCGAAAATTGCAGATAATGGATTTCAAACATTATCATATCACTTTGCAAAATTAAATACTTGACCAAAAATTGCAGATAGTAGATTCCGGCTAAAAGAAAAATTGTGGCCACGCTGTAACGCATCACTTTTTCAATTTTCGCCATGGCGTTATATGTTTTAGTTAATTTGCCAACACTGAAAGCCAAAATAAAAGAAAAAATAATC
>PFHO01000049.1 GCA_002782345.1 Candidatus Moranbacteria bacterium CG_4_8_14_3_um_filter_34_16 | reverse complement strand
GACAATATGAGTGGTCACTAAAAAATCTTTAAAAACTCCTCTAAATTTATTTTCCAAATAAATTACTTTTTTTCTTCTTTGTTCTTCTGGTTCTCTTTCTTCCGTCGCCAACAAAATAATGATTTGTTGATTGGGAAAATTAGAATCAGCCACCGCTTGAATTGCCGGCTCAATAATCTCTTCCAGCTCGTTAGCAGTGGGAAGCATAACCACGTGAATGATTTTTTTCCAGTCCAACACTTCTTCTTTTTTTATATTTTTTATCTCCTTTATATATTTTTCGCCTTTTTTTATCTCTTTCCGAATAATCATTCTATTTTTAAAAGAAAGTTTTTTATTTTTTTTAAGCATTTTTTTCATTTCGCTTATATTGGCGGATAATTTTTGCCGATATTTTTCCGGGTATTGTATGTTTTGACATCTTTCCCACCAATCAATTTGCGTTCCCTTTTTCAATTTTCTGTATCCTTCAACCGAATAATAAGCGATAAAAATAGTTCTGAAAATCCAATAGATATCAAATAAAATAACAAAAATTGCGACATAAACAGGCAAAATAAAAGAAAAAACAAACATTCCGAAAATAGTCGCCCAAGTCAAAAATCCGGGGATTATCTCCATCAACCTTTGCCATTTTCTTTCTTTTTTATCTTTTGTTTTAGGATCGGGAAAATCAAACATTTTTTCCAAAATCAATAGTTAATAATAATAACGCTTAAAGAAGCCACTAAAAGTGCCACTTGGACCAAAAAAGCCGCTATCAACAAAATATAGGTGGCAATTCTTTCCTTATACCGATAAAAAAAATCCGCCAAGAAAAAATTCAACAAAAAAAGAGCTAGCCCGACAAATGGAAGGATAAAAAAAAGCTTGCCATTGCCTATATTGTCCACTCCGAAGTAGACATTGTAGTGCAATATAATGTCTCTGTCAATCGGACGGATAAAAATAAACGGAGCCACCCAATTGATCGCATTAAGGATAAAAGTGAACAATAAAAGCCACAAAACAAATTCGCTTTGATAAAAATCTTTTTTATAAAAAAGCTTGGGTATGAAAATCAAGCTTTTTTTGAAAATTTTTCCGAACTTTTTTTTGAACATTTTTTCTTTTCTTTTTGAAATTATTCCAGTTTGGGCTTTTCCAAAACCACCGGTTCAATTGCTTTCTCTTCTTCGGTTATTTTAGAAGTATCTTTGATGATTTTTCCCACTTCTTTGTAAGCGATATTGTAATGATTTACCGTTGTTCCCATACTTGCACCCAACTTTTTCATATATTCTTCAAAAGCCAAAATATGTTTTTCCAGCTTAGCCACATTGGCACGGATAAATTTTGCGCCTTCTTCAATTTTGAGAGCGCGCAAACCTTGAAGAACTGTTTGCAAATAAGCCAAGAAAGAAGTGGGGGAAACGATAATGACTTTCCTGTCTTGAAAAGCATATTCTATCAAATCTCGCGTGCTTATCTGAACCGCTCCCACCTTATTAATCAATAAATCATAATAGATCGCCTCTGAAGGAATAAACATAAAAGCAAAATCCATCGTCCCCTTTTCCGGCAAAATATATTTTGAAGTTTCATCAATTCTTTTTTTCAGATCGTCTTTAAAAATTCTTTCTATTTTTTTTCTCTCTTCTTGATCTTTGGTATTGAGCAATTTTTCATAATTTTCCAAAGAAAATTTGGAATCAACCGGAATTAGCTTGTCTTTTACTTTGACTACCGCGTCCACAATAAGGTCGTTTCCATCTTTCCCTTTTCCTAAATTATATTGCATTTCATAAGAATTGGGGGGCAAAACATTTTTCAAAGTTTCTTCCAAAAAATATTCTCCTAAAATTCCTCTTTGTTTGGGATTTTTCAAAATATCCTGCAATCCTTGAAGCTGAGAAGAAAAAGAAATTATTTGCTTATTGGTTTCTTCCAATTTTGCCAATTTCTCTGAAATTTGAGAAATTGACTTTACCGATTGATCGGCAATTCCTTGCGTAGCGCGCATTGTTTCAGTCAACTGTTCTCTGTTAGCGCGATGAGTTTCCGCCAATTTATTGTCCAACATTTGACGCAATTCTTTGTTTTGATCGGAAAAATTTCTATTTTGCTCCGAAAGAATGGATAGTTTTTCTAATACCGCCATTATTTTTGGATCCTCTTTTGAATTTTCCATTTTTTTTGCCAAACTCACCAAAAAACTCAGCAAAACAAGAAACAAAAAAAATACTCCCCCAATCAATAGATATATCATATTTTCCATAAAATAATTTATTATTTTCTTTTGGCTATAAATTGTCTAAGCCCGGAAATTTTATTAATCACCTCTTCATGAGGACCTTCTAAAAATTCCAAGATAAATTTATCCAGCATATTAAGACGATATTTGAATTCTTCCATCGTCATTAACGCAAAAACTATTTCTTTGCCAATCTCCGCTTCCAAACTGCTCATCAGATTTTTCAGTTTAGCTTTGCTGACATTATCCCCCACCAAAACCATATCCGCTTTGCTCTTCTCATAGTTGATAAAAATTCCGCTGATGACTGCCAACTTCATATTGCCCAAATTTTTAATCTTTTCCAAACTGCGACACTGCGGATAAATGTTAGACTTGACAAACAAATTTTTCAGTTCCGGATAAAAACTGAAGCTCTCATTCATTTGGTAAAAAAGATTATTTTGTTTGCTCTTTTTTTTGAGAAACTTAATTTTAAGCAAAGTGTGCAACTCGCTTCTCACTTTTGTTCCTTTCAACATATTTTTTTCAACAATTTCGGAAAAATTGAAAGCTTGTTCGGGGTTTTGCAAAAAAAATCGCAATAACCGCGCTCTTTCTTTGGAGCCAAAAAGATTTTCCAATATCTCAGACATATTTTTTAGTTTAATGACTTTAATTAAAGCTATTATAATATCCATCAAGCTAAAAGTAAAGAAACCCTATAAATGGATTCATTTTTATTTTTTTGCAAAGCTAATCCAAACATTTAAGTTTGTTCAAAAAATATCTTGAGTTTTTTCCATATTAATTCCTTCAAACACAAAAAATTTTTATGTTTGTAAATTTGTGATATAATTGACGTAGTCGATTTAAAAATTAAAAAAAGAAATACTTCTAATAATTTTTATTTAAAAAAAAATGGAAAAATATCAAATATTTGCTGTATCGTCAATTTTATTGATTCTAGCCAACAATTGGCATATCATAGATAACGCTCAATTTATTCCTCATTTATTTGATTATACCGCTTATGGATTTTTTGTTTTTGGAATATTCAAACTAATAAAAAAGCAACAAAAAAAATCTTAAAAAATAATTTATAGTTTTGAAAAAATTGCGGAAATTCAAAAAAAATTTCCTCAATTGAGAATTGAAGAAAAAAAGGATAATTTCGGAATAAGTTTTTATGTTTTCCGTTAACCGAAAGATACCCTCTAAAATTTATACGCCAATATTGCAATCTAAAATAATTTTGTAATCCTTGTTATTTTTATGCTTATCATTTTTTTATAAAACAATCATTCTAAATAATAAATAATTTTTATATTTATGAAAAAAAAATATCTTGAAAAGCATTCCGGCAAAATAGTTTTTATCGTTTTAATCTTTATGGCAGTTGTTTCCATTCTTAACGCCAAAAATGAAAGCGCCATCTTTGATGAAACCGCCCATATTCCGGCCAGTTATTCCTATGTAAAACTTCAAGATATGCGTCTCAACCCGGAACATCCACCTCTTATCAAAGATTTGGCCGGATTACCTCTTTTGTTCACATCTATCAATTTTGACACTTCGCAAAAATTTTGGACTGAAAATCCCGATGGACAATGGGAAGCGGGAAGATCTTTTCTTTGGAACAGCGGAAACGACGCCGATAAGATTATTTTTCTTTCTCGCTTGCCTATCGTAATAATTTCTCTTCTTTTGGGATTTTTTATTTTTCGTTGGACCAAAGAGCTTGCCGGCGCGATTGCCGGACTTTTCGCTCTCGTTTTATACGCTTTTGATCCTAATATTTTAGGTCATAATCATTTTGTCACCACTGATATCGGTATTGCCACTTTTATGGTTTTCTCCTTTTATTATTTTTTGCGTTTTATAAAAAAACCTGTATGGAGAAATGTTTTTCTTGGCGGATTTTTTTTAGGATTAGTTCAACTGGCAAAATTTTCTTCGGTCTTGCTTTTTCCCATTTTCGGTTTAACCCTTATTATTTATCCTCTTTGTAAAAACCAATCTGATAACGAAGGAAAAAAATGGATTTTTAAAATAAAAGATTTATCCTCCTATTTGATCAAAGGGATTGTGGCTTTTATTTTTTCTCTTTTTGTTGTCTGGACAGTTTATTTTTTCAACACTTGGAAAATGCCGACCGAAAAACTGGATTCTATTATCAATTATCAATTCAATTCTCAAAGTCAGCTGGCTTCCGCTAGAATTATGAATAAAACATTGCTATCGCTAAATCAAACTTCACTCGGAAAACCTCTGGCGGAATATCTTTTGGGCATAGGCATGGTTTTCAAAAGAGTGGCAGGCGGAAACGGTGCTTATTTTATGGGGAAAGTTTCTTCTCAAGCTTTTCCGCTTTATTTCCCAATAGTTTTTATTTTGAAAGAACCACTGGCCAGTTTATTTTTATATTTTTTGTCTATTGCCATCTCTTGTTTTTGCTTTTTTCATTATTTAAGTTCCAAAGAGAAAATTCCATTCACTTCTCTCATTCGTCTCAATATAACTTCTTTTTCTATGGTTTCTTTTATTTTTTTATATTCTTATATCAGCCTCACTGGAAATCTCAACATCGGATTCCGCCATCTTTTTCCTATTTTGCCTTTTATCTACATTTTGAGCGCCAAAATCATTTTTGATTTTATAAAAAAAATGACTCCCAATAACCGATCTGTTTGGAATTGGATAATTATTTTTTTAACGATTTTTTTAGTCTCCGAAACAATTATCTCTTATCCCTATTATATGTCTTATTTCAATCAAATCGGAGGGGGTCCCAAAAAAGGCTACCACTATGTGACTGACTCTAACGCCGACTGGGGACAAGATTTGAAACGTCTTCGCGTTTGGGTTGAAGATTACAACGCGCATAAAGATGGCGATTGGTGCAAATTGGAAAAATACAATTATACCAAAGATTGTCAAGCGATTCAAAAAATCCACCTCAATTATTTTGGCGGAGCAGATATTAAATATTATTTTGGCGACATTGCCATTGACTGGTGGGACTCTCGTCGTCCTATTATGCCCGGTTTTTATGCTATTTCCACCAATTATTTACAAGGCAGTTTATACGACAAAACAAAAACCGACGAAGAATCTTACCGTTGGACAAAAAAGATAAAACCCATAGCTCAAGTTGGAACCTCATTTTTCGTTTATTATATAACTCCGGAAGAAGCAACTAGGATCAAATAAAATATAACCGAATAAAAAAAATTAATTTTTACTGTTTTTTGTCGTTTGCGGAATCAGATTCCTGGTTTTGAGAATTTTCCAAATCATTAAATTCTTCTTAAAAAAATTTGTAAAAAACTTTATTCTCTATTCTAAGATCAATATATTCCAAATTTTTTCTTTTATCTAAAGGGATTTCTTTTTCTAAAATCAATTTCAATTTTTGAAACTGTTTTTCTAAATCTGTATCAAAGTTAAAGAATATCCTCCAACCTTCTTTTGTTTTCACTCTAACATCTTGAGAGATAAAGCTGGGAGTTTCTAACAGATATTCGCTTTCAAAAGCGGAGTTTTCTTTCAATTTTTTTTGTAAAATGATAATTTTTTCCATATATTTTCTATCTAAAACCGATTCTCCTAAGCCAATTTTTTCTTCAAAATTGGAATAAAGAATCGGAAAACTCGTTTGTGAATTTGGAGAAAAAACATCAAAAGCTTCTCCTGTTCCATCTAATAAATAACAATTTTCTTTGTTCAGAACGCAAACCGCCAAAAAAATTCCTCTTTCTTCAATTTCAACAATCAAACTATGAGGAAATTTTTTTGTTATATGAACTGTTTTTATTTTTCTAATTGCCGAAGAAATGTTCCCCTCTATTTTTTTTCCGCTAACGAGAAAAAGGTTATTTTTCCGATTGCCGAAGAAATATTCTCCGGAAATTTCTTTTTGCGTTTTTTCTTTTATAATTTCTTCCGCAATAGTTGAATTTCCGTTTATTTTTATAGTGTTAATGGTTAAAAATTCAGAAAAAAATATCGCATAAAATAAATAAAATAAAAAAGGAAAAAATAATAAATAAAACATTACCTTATAAAAAAGAGAACTTCCTTTCCTGTGATATTCAGAATGAGAATTTTTTTTTGTTTTTATTACCCGACTTTGTTTTTTTCGCATTTTTAGGAAAAATATTTTAATTAATAATTTTTTCCAAAGACAAAAATAAATTTTCCAAAGCCAATCTGATATTGGAGTTATTTTTTTTTGCGTTTTGCAAAAATTTTTCCAATTCTTCAATTATAAAAAATGATTGTGAAGAGCTTATTCCCTTTAGTATTTCTTTTTCAAACATATTTTCTCTTAAAAGAGCCAGCCAAAAATTCATTTTTATTGATAGGTCATTGATCATCTTGAAATTTTTTTCCGCCCAAATAAAATTTTCGTTGAGATTATTTTTTATAATTTTTTCCAATTCTTCTTTTATCCGATTATATTCAAAAATCACTTCCCCTTTTTTGATTTTTATCGCCATTCCCGGACGACCTAATGCGCCAAAAGATAATACCTCCGAATTTCCAGCAATTCCTGCTATTTTTCTTATCTCCATATCATTTACTAAATTGAATTTTCTTTTAACACAACGAGAAACAACCGTTAGAAGAATTTTTTCTTTATTATGGCACACAAGAATAAAAACACAATTTAAGGGCGGTTCTTCCAATGTTTTCAAAAAAGCATTCTGTGCCGAAACAGTCATTTTTTCAGCATCGTCAATTATTCCGACTTTACATCCTCTCCCAGAAGAATAAAGACTTGCCCAGTGTTGCAATTGTCTAATCTCATCCACTCCGATATCTTTTATCCTCATTACTCCATTTTTTTCCTCTTCTTTAGGACTGATAATTATTATATCAGCGTTATTTTTTTCTCCATTTTCAACAATCTCTTGAGCAAAACTCAATGCTACTGAAAATTTCCCTAAATGTCTTGGTCCAAAAAAAAGATAACTCTGAGAAAAAGTTTTTTTTTCCGCTTCTTTTTTCAAAAAAAATATAACTTTTTGATTTCCGACAATATCCAACATTTTTTTATTTTTTATCAGTTATTGAATTTGAAAAACGAAATTTTTCCTCCACTTCTTTGACATAATCCAAAAACTTTTGCTTAAAAACTTCTTCAGAAAATATCTGGGCTTTATTTTTTATATATTCTTTGTCAAATTTTTCTTCATTCTCGCAAAATCTCCTTACTCCGTCAGCCAAAACTTCCGGAGTAGTCACTTCAAAAAAAATCCCCGTTTTCAAATCTTCCACTATTTCTTTTGCTCCCGCTTTTTCAATCGCAATCACTGGAACACCTCGTCTCATAGCTTCCACAGGTGCAATCCCAAAATCATCAATTCCGGGAAAAATAAAAGCGCGAGCGTGACAGTAAGCAAAAGATAATTCTTCTCCATTCGCCCAGCCGAAAAAAGTTATATTCTTCCCCGCGTTTTTTTCAATTTTTTTTCTCTCCTTGCCTTCTCCGATAATTACAAGAGGAAGTTCCATTCGATTAAATGTTTCTATCGCAACATCTATTTTTTTGTAAGAAGACAAGCGAGAAACAATGAGAAAAAAATTTTGATGAGGAAACTTATTTTTTATTTTTTCTGAAAAAACCGCGCCGTTTTCATCTTTTTTCCTCCAAGCCGGAGGATATATCACCGCACTTTCTTTGCGATAATATTTTTTTATCCTTTTTTGAGTATAAATTGAATTAGCAATTAAAAAGTCCGGGCGATCCGCCGCCAATCGATCCCATAAACGAAAATAACTGAAAATCGGTCTTATTAGGAATAGACTCACGCCAATTTTTTTTTCTTGAATATATCTTTCATTATAATCCCAAACAAAACGCATCGGAGAATGAATGTAAGCGATATGAAGAGTGTTAAGTCTGGTAACAATTCCTTTTGACCAAGCACCCGAAGAAGAAATTACCATATCAAAATCTCTCAAATCAAAAGTTTCCGGCGCCATTGGAAAAAAAGGCGCCAACCACTGAACTCTTTTTCTGAAAAAAGCGGGAAATTTTTGCAAAAAAGAAGTCCGAATTTTTCGATCGCTAAATTTTCCTCGCATTTTTTCTTTCTCATAAATCAATGTATAAATAGGCGCTTCAGGAAAAATTTCGCAAAGACTTTCCAAAGTTTTTTCCGCCCCTCCAAACTGATTTAAAAAATCATGAACCAACGCCACTTTTAATTTATTTTTTTCATTCATTTTATTTTTTGAAAAAATTAAAAAAATATTTTTAATTTGTTTTTAAACCTTTCGCGACCTGAAAAAATTAATTCGCATATTTTGAAAAACTTTCCGATTTATTTTTCATAACCGGATAAAATCTCCGCAATTTCTTGAGAACACTTTTCCCAACTAAATCTTTCTATATTTTCATATCCTTTTCTTAGTAGATCTTTTCTCATTTCTTCATCTTGCAAAATAAGTTGGATTATTTTAGCCATTGCCACCGGTTCATTGGGATCTGTAAAACACGCTCCTTGTCCGGAAATTTCCGGGAGAGAAGACAAATTGGAAGTTAAAATCGGCGCGCCTAAAGCTTGAGCTTCCAAAATTGGCAAACCAAAACCCTCATAAAAAGAAGGCCAGAAAAATATTTCACAATTTGCCATAAGCGACCATTTTTTTTCATTGTTTATGAAACCCAAAATATGGATATCCTTTTTGAACTTTGAATTTTGAATTTTTCTCATTATTTCTTCATAACCAAAGCCGGGACCACCCGCCAAAAACAACTTGTGCGGAATTTTATATTTCTCCTTCAAAATCTCAAAAGTATCCAGAATACCCAAAACATTTTTCCTTTTTTCTAATCTTCCCACAAAAAAAAGATACTTCTCTTTTTTTTCTTTTTTTGGGAAATGTTCTTTCTTTTCTTCCTCTAATTTTTCCTTAAAAGAAAAAATTTCTTCTCTTATCCCCTCGTAAATCACCCTGATTTTTTTTGGTGGAATTTTATAAATTCTTTCCAAATCTTTTTTGGTATTTTGAGAAACTGCAACTATTTTTTCCGCCCAATGACAAGACTTTTTGACCGAAAGATGCATATAAAATTTTTCCCAAGCGGAATAACCTTCTGGAAAAGTTTCAAATTCCAATCCATGCACCACCACCACTGTTTTTTCAGGATGAAAAAAAGGAACAGTATGCGCCGAAATGAAAAGAATCTCTATTTTTTGAAAAAAAACTTCCCAAGATAATCCCAGTTGTGTCCAAAATCTAGGAATAGACAAAATTTTAACCTTCCAATTTTGAGGCAGAGAAAAATCAATTGATTGATTTTTTCTCAAAAAAACAATTACTTGGTGTTTTTTTAGTTTTCCTCTTAAATTTTTGATCACCTGATAAGAATATTCTTCAATTCCGGTTTTCTCTTTCACAAAAGCACGCGAACCGTCAATTCCAATTAACATACATTTTGAATTTTTATTTTTTAACTTTGCTTTTTATTTGCTCAGAAGAATTGCCTTTTTATAAACGCTCAAATTATCCAGCACAACTCCAATACCTTTTATAACGCAAAAAATAGCATCATCCGCGACATAGCTAGGAACACCAATTGTTTTTGTCACAAGTTGATCAATGTTTTTTATAAGTGCTCCGCCACCAGAAAGAACCATTCCTTTGTCCATTATATCAGCTGAAAGTTCCGGAGGAGTCTCTTGAAGAACTTTTTTAATGGCGTTTATAATTTCTCTTAACTCATCTTGAATAGCTTGAGTCACTTCATTGGAAGAAATTTTCACAATGCTAGGAAGCCCTCCAGTTAAATCTCTTCCCCTTATATCCATATATTCTTCCTTTACTTGTGGCAAAGCTGAACCAATTTTAATTTTTATCTCTTCTGCTGTTCTATCTCCAATCGCCAAACTAAATTTTCTTTTTACATAATCGGCAATTGCTTGATCAATTTTGTTCCCTCCCACTCTTGCGCTTGTTGCTGCCACAATTCCTCCCAAAGAAATTACCGCTATTTCGGAAGTTCCTCCTCCAATATTGATAATCATATTCCCTGAAGCTTTTTGAATGGGGATGCCGGCACCAATCGCCGCCAACATCGGTTCTTTAACAATATAAGCTGTTTTAGCACCAGCTCTAATCGCCGCGTCCACCACCGCTCTTCTTTCAGTGGAAGTTACTCCCGCTGGAATGGAAACTAAAACTTCTGGGCGAATCAAACGAAATCTCCCGCTAACCTTATTGATAAGATATTTAAGCATCGCTTCCGTAATTTTATAATCCGCAATCACGCCGTCTTTCATCGGACGACTGGCAAAAATTGTGTCCGGAGTTCTTCCTAACATTTCCTTAGCTTCATCTCCCACCGCTAAAACTCTATTATCATCAACAGACACTGCCACAACACTCGGCTCATTAGCAACAATTCCCCTCCCCGGGATATAAACCAAGATATTGGCGGTTCCTAAATCTATTCCAATTCTTCTTACCAACATAATAGAAAATTAAAAATCAAAATGCAAAAAAGCAAAATGATAATGCAAAAATTTAAAAATTATTATCTTTCTTTTTACTTTTTTTATATCGCAACAATTTCAAAACAATTCAGTTTAGTCCAATTATATCTCTTTCTATTTTTATATTTTATTGTTTTATCAATTTTATATTTGCTCCCAACAAACTCAATCTTTTTTCTAAATTTTCATAACCGCGATTAATTGAATATACTTCTCTGAGAATTGATTTCCCTGGTATCGCCAACATCGCCACTAAAATTATAGCCGCCGGGCGAAGAGCGGGAGGACACATCATTTCAGCCGGTATCAGTTTTCCAAAACCTTCCACAAAAACTCGATGCGGATCCAAGAGAGTTATTTTGGCTCCAAGACGATTAAGCTCAACAAAATAAATGGCTCTATTCTCATAAACCCAATCGTGAATCAATGTTTTTCCATGCGCCATCATCGCAATTGGAACAAAAAATGGCAAATTATCAATGTTTATTCCGGCAGAAGAAGGTGTTGCTGGATGAATTTTTTCTTCCAATGCTCTCAACACTGAGGAATAAGTTTGAATATCAACCAATTTTGTTTTTTTATTTTTGGCCAAGTATTGAGAAACTATTTTATACTTAAAACCCATTTTTTCCAACTTTAAAAGTTCTAATTCCAAAAAATCAATTGGGCAACGTTTTATTAAAATTTGACTTTTTGTAACAATCGCTAACGAGAAAAAAAACATCGCTTCAATCGGATCTTCACTGATTTCATAAGAAATATCTTTATTTATCTCCTTTTTACCTTCAATTTCCAATGTCATATTTCCAATTCCTTTTATTTTTACCCCTAATTTTTCTAAGAAAAAACATAAATCCTGAACCATATAATTTGCTGAAGCTAATTTTATTTTTGTCTTCCCTGAAACTTGCGTTGCCGCTAAAAGAACATTTTCCGTCGCCGTATCTCCCGCTTCATACATTACTATTTCCTTTTCAGAATAAAGTTTTTCGCAAATAACAGAAAAATTTTTCGCTTCTGTTTCAATTTTCATTCCCAATTTTTCTAATGCAAACAAATGAGGTTTTATCGTGCGACTTCCCAATTTGCAACCTCCTGATTGAGGAATGGAATATTTTTTCAATCTTCCCGCCAAAGCTCCAATCATCAAAATTATAGAACGAGTTTTCATAGCGGATACTCTGTCAATTTTGTCAATTCTTATATCTCTAGGAACTTTTATTTTCAGATCTCTTCCTTTGGCTTTTATCTGAACACCAACACTTTTCATAACTTCCAAAAGACGATTGACCTCTTCAATTTGCGGAACATTTTTGAGGGTGGTTGTTCCCCGATTAACCAAAGACGCCATTAAAAGAGCTACCGCCGCGTTTTTGGAAGTATTGACTGAAACTTCTCCTTTTAGTTTTTTTCCTCCTTCAATTTCAAGGTATTCCATATTTTTAAATTTTTATTTTTATAACAACAATGATAAATTATCTTTCAACTACTTAATGATTTTTTTATTATCCAACCATTCCTGCAAAATTATTCTTGCCGCTTCTTTGTCATCATATTTTTTGATTTCTTTTTTACCTTGTTTTTTGAGATTAAAATGAGCCATTTTAGTACTAAACATTTCATTTTGATACGCAACCTTGACACCAATTTTTTTTTGCAAAAAATCGCCTAACTTTTTTCCCGCATATTCATTTTTGACAAGACCAACAAAAAACGGTATTCCAATAATCACTTCTTTAATTTTTTTTTTCTTAATTATCCCGGACAAATTAGCAAAAAAACTTTTATCATTTTTAATGACATCCCAAGAAAAAGCGATTCTCATTTCCTCATCCGCCAAAGCTAACCCCACGCGAGATTCTCCATAATCAATGCCTAAATAATAGCTTGGGAAATCTGGTGAAAATTTAAATTTTTCTTTAAGATTTTTTTTCATTAACTTATCCGGAAAATATTTTTTTTGAAAAATTAATTAAAAAACAAAAATCAATTTAGCAAAAAATTTTTATCCAAAAAAATTCTCAAGATAATTTAGTCGGAGTCAATATTTCAACCCCATTCTTTTTCACCAAAATAGTATTTTCAAAATGAGCGCTTAACTCTCCATCATCGGTTACAAAAGTCCAACCATCTTTCAAAATCTTTGTTTTCGCTGTCCCCGCATTAATCATTGGTTCCAAAGCTAAAGTCATTCCTTCCAAAAGACGTGGCCCTCGCAAGCCATTTTTAAAATTGGGAATTTGAGGATCCTCGTGAAGTTTTCTGCCTACCCCATGTCCCACCAAATCTCGCACTATTGAAAATCCATTTTTTTTAACATATTTTTCCACTGCGGAAGAATATTCTTCCAAAAAAATCCTCGCTTTGATTTTTTTTATTCCCAATTGCAAAGCTTCTTTTGTCACTTCTTTCAATTTTTGCGCCTTAAAAGAAACTTTTCCCACCTCAAAAGTGCGCGCCATATCGGTAATCATATTTTCCCACCGCATTCCTATGTCAATTTTAAACAAGTCTCCCGTTTGAATAATCTTTTTAACGCTCGGAATCCCATGAACAATTTCCGAGTTGATTGACGCGCAAATGGTCGCTGGATAAGGATTATTTTTTTCTCCTTGTCCTTTAAAAATTGGAAAACCTCCGCGAGATCTGATAAGTTTTTCAGCTAATTCGTCAATTTCAAAAGTATTTTTCCCCGGAACAATCGTGCGCGCCAATTCATCCATAATTTCTCCCAAAATTTTTCCTCCACGACGCATTTTATCAATCTCGTTCTTCGCTTTAATAATAATCATTTTCAAATAATTTAAAAGTAAATTGCCAACATTTATGCGATTTTTGACTTCTTCAACCTACTCAAAGACTACCTTTTTTGAACTATCTTGTCAATTTTAAGCTTTTATTTACAAAAATGTAAAATTATTGTAACATTAGAGGTATAAAAATGTAAAAAAATATAATTATGAACAAACAAAAAATAATTCTTTTTATTGCAATAATTTCTTCTTTACTCGTCGTTTTTTTGAGTTTCTCTCTGCTCAATAATAAAAAAAACCAATTAAAAGAAAATATTGAGAAAAAAGTTTCCACTTTTTCCACTAAAGAAGATGTCAAAAAAGCTTCCGCGGAAATAAATGAAAAAGTGGCCTCTCTTGAAAAAAAATTAGAAGATTTGAAAAAAGAAACTCTCGCTCCCGCCAGTGCTCCCTCGTCATCAGAAACAGCTACGACAAAACCTGCCACTTCAGAATCAACTGCGACTGTCGCAGATTCTTCTTCTAACTCCATAGAAGAAAAATCCGCCGAAGAAGAACCACAAACCATTACCATCCAATTGGAAGAAAGCCAACTTGAAAGCTTGGAAAAATATTTGGAAAAAATGGAAGATAACCGAGACGAAATGCTAGACGAAATAGATGAGATTGAAAATGATATTGAAAGTCTATCCACCGAAACTGAAATTTATTTGGGACAACTTTCTCAAGAAAGCGCCGCCAACCAAGCGCTTATAGAAGAAGTCAATTCCATTTTGGAAAAAGCCGAGACAACAACCGCAAAAATTTTAAGCGAAGCTCAAGTTTCCATAAACACCTACAATCAATCTTTGGAAGCCAACCAGCAATTGCTTTCCGCCAGAAAACAATTATTTTTAGCCAATCAAAGTCAAGATCAGGCTCAAATTTTATCCGCTCAAAATCAATTAAGAGAAGTCTTTTCAAAAAATTCAAATCTAGCCAGCAATACATTTTCTCAACAATTTTTCCAAAAAACTCCTGACTATTTTGGAAAAATACAAGGATTAAAAACAAATCCGCAAAGAAACTCAAATCTTCCTTCTTTGTTTAAAAAGTAAAAAAACAACAAAAAACTCTCAATAACCGAGAGTTTTTTGTTGGAAATTTAAAAGAGATTGCAATTATAAATTCTTCTTTTATTTGGTAAAAATTTTGTTTTGAAAAAATTAAAACCCGCTTAAATCATTGTTAATGTCTTCCGGCAAAACCATCTCCTTGTTTGGAAAAATTCTTTTAGTAAAAGATTTTTTAAAGCTGAAAAATTCATCAGTTTTTAAAAGATAACACATAAACAAAAATGTTATTCCACCAAAAAAAGAAGCCACTCCCAATTGAATAAAAACACCAAAAAAAGTGTCCATGTTAACCAGTATAGCGGTTAGATATTTGAAAAATTGGATAATTAATCCGCCTAAAAAAGCCGCCAAAGAAATTTTAGTAATTGATTCTAATATCTTCTTATCATCCAAATTTTCAAAACGCAACCGCAAAAGAAAAAGCAACAGAAACATTTGAACAATACTGGACAAAGAGAAAGCAATGGCTAAACTGAGAATTTCTTGTTTTCCAATTAAAATCAATAAAATTAAAATCGTTGAAATATTGGTAATTTCTCCCGCAAGCGCCACATAAAAAGGAATCTTGGTATTTTGCATCGCATAAAAAGATCTAGCTAGAAGAGGGATAACACTTTGCGCAAATAAACTGACAGAAAAAATTCCCAAGCATTGAAAAGTTAAGGTGGTGTCTTCCCAATCAAATTTTCCGGTGCCTAAAACAACTCGCACAATTTGAGCTCTAAGCAGTATTATAAAAACACTGATAGGAATCACAAAAAAAAGGATTTGGCGAAAAGTTTGAGAAAATGTTTTCACAAACTGTCTATTGTTTTTTTGGGCAAAAAAAGACGACAACATTGGAAAAGCGGCGATAGAAAAAGAAACTCCAAAAATTCCCAATGGGACACTTTGCAAATTTTGAGCAAAATTAAAAATCGCCAAACTTCCTGAAGCTAAAATTGAAGCAAAGATAGTAATTGCAAAAAGATTGATTTGATTGGCGGCTATTCCAAAAACACGCGGAATCATAAGTTTCAAAACCTTTATAACTTCTACATTTTTAATATGAGAAAAAAAATCTTTTTTAAAATTGAATCCTAAACTTTTAACCGCCGGATATTGAACCAGCATATGTAAAAATGCTCCCAAAACCACTCCCCATGCCAATCCTATCGGACCGCAAAATTTTACCAATACTAAAATTCCAAAAATTATTCCTAAATTATAAAAAATCGGAGCCAAAGAAAAAACCACGAAACGTTTATAAGAAGTAAGTGTCGCTCCAAAAATCCCGCCTATCCCCAAGAATAAAGGACTAAAAAACATTATCCGAGTAAAAATAACTACCTGCGAAATTTTTTCGGGAGAAAATCCCGGTGTGATTAATTTCATCAAATAAGGTGCCATGAAACAAAGAAACAAAGAAAATATAACAATAAAGGTAATTGCCAAATCCATAATCCCAGCCGATAATCTCCAAGCTTTCTTTTCTTTTTTGCCACTTATCAATTCGGTGAAAACTGGAATAAAAGCAGCACTAAGCGCTCCTAAAATCAAGAAATTATAGATCAGATCTGGAATACGAAAAGCGGCGTAATAGATATCCAAAATATCTCCCGCCCCAAATGTTGCCGCCAAAAGTCTGTCCCTAAAAAGACCCAACAACCGACTGGCTAGCCCAAAAAAGGTGATAAAAAAGGCGGCGTTAGAAACAGAAGAAGAAACATGCGAATTGAGAAAAACTTTATCAAAAAATTTTTTAAACATAATATATTTTTCAACTCAATAAAGTTTTATTTTATTTAGCGATTTTTCCGGAAAATAAATAACTCCTACCAATTATTTCTTAAAAGGGAATCAATTATTCATAAAAGATATCGCCATAAATTTATCTTTTGCTAAATTAGTTTCTAAGCTGAATTTCTTTTTTTGTTTTGAAAAATTTTCATTTTTAAATGTTTCCGGATAATTCCAAATTATTTTATATTTTTCCGGAAAAATCAACTCAAAGTCCAATTGACTGCCTAGACTTCCTGATTGTTTTTGAAACAAAACCGAATAAGAATTAATTGGTTTCCAAGAGGAATCTAAATCCACTCTAAACGGCAAAAGATAACTGTATTTTATCTTTACAGTTTCCTGTGGGCTAACATACACCCAATTGGCAAAAACTGTTTTCCCGGAATCTTCATAAATTCT
>PFHO01000022.1 GCA_002782345.1 Candidatus Moranbacteria bacterium CG_4_8_14_3_um_filter_34_16 | reverse complement strand
TTCTATATTACCCATTTAATCCTTCTTTAAGATGAACTTGTTGCGCCAACTCTCAAAACTCCTAGCCAAGCATTATAAAGGTTAAGAGCAGAACCATAATTGTGCTTAACATATATTGATATTGTGTTTGTTGCCGAAAGGGATAATAAATCAACTATAGTCCCATAAGGATGATCTACTGTAACCGATACTGTATGATTTTGATATAAAGAACCATTAACATAAAGTTTTGATTGCCTGTAAGTACCTCCTGATGACCCCGCAAAAACAAATCCGTGTAGCACGGCATAGATTCCATTTGTCGGAATTGTAACATCTCCCGAAGTGTGTAATCCGTCTGGGTCATAATCCTCATTGTCCCAAGAAATTTTTGTATTAGTCGTATTGTTAATTGACTGTGTTGCTTGACGCCTTAAGATACAACCAATCATCTTACCTAATTGAGCGCCTGAAACTGCGTTTGTTCCTATATGCCTGTTAATGATAGCGCTATCTCCGATCGCTGTTCCATCGTTGAACCCTGTGTCGTTAGCAACCATATCATCAAGTTTTGCTTCGGTAATAATATCACCAGCTGTCCAAGTTACTACAATAAAATCATCAGCCATATTATACCTCTACTTTCTCCACCCTAAACTTAGAATCTTTTTTACCCCATTGTCGCCCTTTGCTATTATCTTTTTCTTTATCCGCGTGATTTTTATGTCCCCTAAAATCTCTAGTATCATTCCCGCAATAACATTCAAAAGCCAACTCTCCGTCTTGAGTTATAGAAGGACAAGCACACCCTTTAATTTTCTTGCCTTTTTTATCTTTAATCGGTTGATCATATTTAAAATCAATTCGGTCTTTTTGAGGAGAATTTTGAACAGTATAGGCTGTTCCTAATCGCTCCTTACACCCATTGCAGAAAAAACCATATTTCTTAAACTTCCCTGAAGCAGAAGCAGAACATTTATCTTTGAAAGTATCTACAATCTGGTCATTAAAACGACATTTTACTAAATGGCTATGGTAAATATTTTTATCGTCCCCTTGATTATAAAATTTACAGCCAATCGCTTTACAGAGAAGGCTTCTTTTCGGTCTTAGTGTGCTTTCAGAAACACCTAATAGTTTGGCTAAGGCATTAACCTTTCCGTCCGACAAACCATTTATCATTTTTACAATTTTTTTTATCATTTTACTCCTTAGGGTCCGACTACATCTGAACTAATTTCTTTTGTTCCATCATCTACCAGAGAAGTTCCGACAATAGCGTAAGATTGAATTACCTTCTCCCTTAATAATACTTTATAAAAGTATCCTTCCGCAAGTTTTTCAATTTTTGCTACATACATATAATAAGTTTCGCCTGTTGATCCTTCATTCACAGTAACCATATCTTCTAATTGAAGATGAGGCAATCCCTTTATGGTAGTTTCCAAAGATTTCTTAGGCTCTTTAAATGAATAGACTATGGTATCTCCGAGCGTCCGCGCATAATCAGCACTTTGTATTAAATCATTTTTCAGTTCATAAAATTTTAAACCAAATTCGTCTATTGATTCTTGAGCGTCTGTGTCTGGTGTTTCATAAGATATCTCTTTTACAACCTTTGCGGGAGTACCAAAAATAACTAACTCTGTAAGATAAACTTTACTTGCTCCGCTATTTGTAAAAATCATTTTCGCAATAGTTCCACCTAAAGTTTCCCAAGTAATTATAGATAAATCATTAGTCTTATCTGTTTCTGTCCCATTTTCCGAAGTATTACCTTTAAAGTATGAGGTTGCTCCACCTGCTGTTGGCTCGGTTATAGCAGTACAAGGCAATTCCCCATAATCGTCCTGAAACTCAGCCCATAGCTCTAAGGTTTCTCCTGCATTTATAACAGAAGCTCCCTCTTTTTCGAATATCTTTTGACTAGCTTGTACCTCTCTAGGCATTGCGGTTATCTTTGCTTTGTTAATTACTTCTGTTGGCTCTAACCCAACATCTATAATTTCTTCGTCATAGTCTAAGGTATATTGACTTGAAGTATGAGGACTTTGTGATAAATGGTAACGGTTCTCAAAACACATTATCCCTTCTTCATCTACATAGAAAGTAGCATTTTCCGCTTCACAAACTTTTCTAATAATGTCTAAAGCCTTCTGACCTTTTTTAATCCAAGTAAAAGGAATAGTCATCATAGAAGTTTCTAAAGAAGATTGCCCTGCGGTAAATCCAGCGTCTGCTAAAACCTGCGCAATAACTTCATCTCCTCTGTGATCTTCTAATAAATACCCTGTACTCATTTGCCAAGTTTCTAAATAATGTAAAACATCATAGGCATTTATTATTGTTTCGGCTAACTTAATATTATTTTTCGGTCTATCGGTCATTCCAACAAATTGAGGTATTGAATAAGCATTATAGCCAGAAAATAATTTAATAAACCTTCCACCTCTAATAAAAGGACCAATATAATTATCTTCTTCGGTGGAGTCGCAAATCCTAATATAATCTATCTTCAAATCTCCTAAAGTTACACTAGCAGGAACAGTTGCTTCATTGAAAATAACCCTTATAGTGTCAATAGCAGTTTGAACAGGAGTCCCGACTTTAGTAGCCGCTTTCTTAATTTCATTCCAACCATTCTGTAAAATCTCTGAATTAACAATTTGTATTCTATAATAATTTGTAGTAGCATCTGAACCGATCCTAATTTCGACAGCATTAGCAGTTGCTAATTTAGTTTTATCTTTTACATATAAAAATAAAGCAATTTTTTTATCTGCGTCTGCTATGCTCGAGATATCTATGACGGAAGGAGCTTTATCGTATTGCGCATAAGTATTTTCTGAAGCCGCTGTATTGATCCCACAATTCAAACTATTTGTCCCTTCTTTTCTCGAAGTAGAAATTGTTGGTGCTATCCCGTCTTGAGATTGAGTCCAACCTGTTGCTACATCACAATCATCAATCTCTACCGCGGTTCCAAACGGTAAAGCGTGAGGTAAAAATCGTTTGGAAGTATTATCTAATACAATTGAAGCCCTTGATTTAATTACTGAATTTAAAGGAAAACCTGTTTCTCTGATAAACTCGTATTTTTTTACATATTGGGTTTCGTTCTCATAAGTATATTTATCCCATTCCGTCACCGCCGCCGCATTTCCCTTAACTATATCCTGTCCACTGACTACTGAAGTACCAACAACCGCAAAAGTAATCGTTGCTAAAAAATCGTTTAAATCCCAAGCAACTCGCAACTGATATGCAAGTTTTTGGCTCTTTGAAGCGATTATATTTGTTAATTCATCGGGTATTGTTTGCATTATCTTTTAGTAGTTTCTCTTAAGGTTAATTTAAAATTTGCCATACTGCCACCAGCACTTTCTTCGTCGCCTAAGATAGCCGCTACCTCTACATTATTTGCTACTGACCATTTATCAGTATAAGAAAAATTTATTGCTCTATTATAATCTAAAGCGGTAGTTAAAAAATCATATACAGTTGTATAAAGAGTAGCATCCACATTTTTAAAAGTTAAAATATACTCATATTTCCTAAAAGCAGTTTGCTCTAAAGTTGTTCCATTTAAAGTTTCTTTTTGGATTTTATCCCAAATATTTTTCTTAACTAAATTCCCGACTTGAGGATGTTCAAGGGTTATCGTATTAACTCCGTCTGTAAGTGTTGGTTTAGTTGCCATATTAGACCTTCTTTCCTATAATACTAATTCCTTGAGCGCCAAAAGCCCGATCGGCTTTTTCTATAATTGTTTTTGCCCATTCTTCAAAAGCGACTTCTGTTCCTGCTACTATACCTCTATTTGAAGCGTCCACTACTAAAGTTATATTTTTCCCTTCTACCAAACCTTCATTAGATATAGTAGGCAATTCTTTTGCATTAGAATTTAGTTCACTAATAGAATCTGAAAGATTTTTAGTAGTTGCTTTCGCTTGATCTTCAATATCAAATAATGCTCGTTCAATGAATGAAGGAGAGTGAATACCTAAACCAGATTTAAACCCGTCCCAGAGTCCTTTAGCAAACTCTTTTGCTCCGTTCCAAGCTTTCCTTACTAATTTACCAATAGCGTCTATTGCTTTTTGAAACCACTCTGTAACTTTTCCAGGTAATTTTTTTATGATATCAACAACTCCGTCTATCATTACTTTACCTAATTCTCTAGTTTTATTTGCCGCACTACCAATCCAAGAAACGATTGTTCCAGGTATTTTTGAGAGCCAATTAGCAATTCGGCTAGGAAGTTTTGAAATCCAATTTATTGCTCCCGTAATTCCGTCTGCAAACAGTTTAATTAAACTTCCTATAGCCCACCCGATAAAATGCCCGATTAAATATGGAAGTTTACCTAAAAACTCTATTGTTTTTGCGGGGATTTGTGCTAGCCAATCTATAATACTCATTACACCATCGCCAATCCATTTAGCAGCATTTTTTATAGCAGTAACTATATCTTTCCAATAGACAACGAGTAGTGCTATCGCCGCTCCGATTAGTAATAATGGCCATATCTCCGCTAAAGTAGCTATCGCCGCCTTAATCATAGTAAAGGTATAAATTACAAGCGCTGGAACTATTACGCCAAGAATAGCGCCTGCTAAGGCAACCATAGCCCATTGATTTTGTTGAAACCAACCGATTATACCTACTCCAACTTCTACAACCGATCCGATCCCCGTTATAATCGCATCAAAAACCGATTGAATAGTTTCTCTATTCTCGTCTAACCAAGTCAAAAAGACCTGTGCGGCATTTTTTAAGTGAAAGAATAAACCACCTTCTTTTATTTCAC
>PFHO01000075.1 GCA_002782345.1 Candidatus Moranbacteria bacterium CG_4_8_14_3_um_filter_34_16 | reverse complement strand
TAATTTGATGGTCTAGAGCCTTAATTATTGTTAGCTTGAAAATTAAATAAGAAAACAAACTAAGATTAGCAGTGGATTATTCAGCTTAATTATGGCGATTGTCACTTTATTAGAGATATATTTTTTCAAGTTAAGCTCGTAAGTTTTATAGATATAAAAGTTAGAAATATTCCTAGTAATAAATTATATATCTATAAGTTGACATATCTATAAGCTGACTTTGACTTCCCTCTCTTTTCTTGCTAGAATAAACAAGTTAATTTTTGTTTTTTTTAGGAAAAATTAAATCTGTTTAGCAAAATTTTAGGTTGCCTAACTTTCTCTGTCATAAAAAAACCGAATTTTTGTCGGGGTTTGTTTTTGCGAGGGCGAGGCAAAAAATAGCAAAAGAGTAAATTATTAAAATATAAAAAATGTCAATTATTAGTAAGCTTTTTGGTTCCAATGAAAGAGAGTTGGCGAAATTGAGACCCTTGGTGGAAAAAATAAATTCTTGGGAAAAAGAAATTTCAGCTTTGAGCGATGAAAAACTGAAAAATAAAACCAATGAATTTAAGGCGAGGCTTAAAAATAAAGAAAGTTTGGATGATATCTTGTCGGAGGCCTACGCGGTAGTGCGGGAGGTTGCGTCCAGAGTGATTGGTGAAAGACATTATGATGTTCAACTCTTGGGAGGGATTGTTCTTCATTCCGGTCGGATTGCCGAAATGAAAACAGGAGAGGGAAAAACTCTCTCTTCTACTTTGGCTATTTATCTCAATGCTCTTTCCAGAGGAGGAGTTCACGTGGTAACTGTAAATGATTATCTCGCCAAAAGAGATTGCAACTGGATGGGTTTCATTTTCAATTTTTTGGGCATTTCTACTGCCTGTATTGTACATGACGCTTCTTTTGGTTATCAGCCAAAAGTTTTGGATAGTAATGAAGTTACAATTGAAATGGAGAATTTAACGCCAATTTCTCGCCAGGAAGCTTATGCTTCGGATGTTACTTATGGAACTAATAATGAATTTGGTTTTGATTATTTGCGGGACAATATGGTTCAAAACGTTTCTCAAATGGTTCAAAGAAAATTGAATTTTGCCATTGTGGATGAGGTGGATTCAATTTTGATTGATGAAGCTAGAACCCCGCTTATTATAAGTGCTCCGGATAGCGAATCCACCAAACTTTATCAGCAATTTGCTTCTTTGGTTCCAAAGTTGAAAAAAGAAGAAGACTATGAAGTGGATGAAAAAATGAAGGCGGTTTCTATCACTGACGCCGGTATTTCCAAAATTGAATCTTGGTTGGGAGTGGGGAACATTTATGAACCGGGAAAAATAAATTATGTTCATCATTTGGAACAAGCCTTAAAAGCTCAAATTATTTTTCAACGCGATCGCGATTATGTAGTTAAAGATAATGAAGTCATTATTGTGGATGATTTTACCGGAAGATTAATGAAAGGAAGAAGATACAGCGAAGGATTGCATCAAGCTATTGAAGCGAAAGAAGGTGTGCGAGTGCAAAAGGAATCTCGGACATTGGCGACTATAACTTTTCAAAATTATTTTCGTCTTTACAAAAAACTTTCCGGTATGACCGGAACGGCATTAACTTCAGCGGAAGAATTTCATAAGGTTTATGAAGTGGATGTGGTGGAAATTCCCACCAATAAAACTTTAATAAGAAAAGATTTGCCAGATGTTGTATATAAATCGGAAAAAGGTAAATTTAACGCTATTTGTGAAAAAATAAAAGAAATTCATAAAACCGGTCAACCGATTTTAGTGGGCACGGTGGCGATTGAAAAATCGGAATATCTAAGTGCTTTACTTTCTCGTTTTGGAATCAAACACGAAGTTTTGAATGCGAAACATCATGAAAAGGAGGCTACTATAATTGCTTCTGCTGGTCAAAAAAATGCTGTTACAATCGCTACCAATATGGCTGGCCGCGGAACAGACATAAAATTGGGAGAAGGAGTGAAAGAATTGGGCGGACTTTTTATTTTAGGTTCGGAACGTCATGAAGCGCGTCGGATTGACAATCAGTTGCGAGGGCGTTCCGGACGACAGGGCGACCCCGGAATGTCCCAATTTTTTGTTTCATTGGAAGATGAATTGATGCGACGTTTTGGCGGAGACAAACTTATAAAAATGATGGATACTTTGGGTCTTCCCGAAGATCAACCGATTCAAAACAAAATAATTTCCAAAACCATTGAAAACGCTCAATCTAAAATTGAAGGCTTTAACTTTGATATCAGAAAACATGTTTTGGAGTATGATGACGTAATTAACAAACAAAGAGAAGTTATTTACCAAAAAAGAAGCGAAATTTTAACTTCTAAAAACAGTAAAAATATAATTTGGCGTTACATAGAAGATGAAATTGAAAAAATTGTTTCTTTTTGTTGTTCGCAAGAAGAAGGAGAATGGGACAAAGAAAAACTTATTGAAGGGATAAAAAATATTTTTCCAATTGACGAATCGGCGAAAATAAAATTGGAAAATTTGGAAAAAGAAGATTGGCGAAATATGGCGGAAAAAATTTCCGAAATAACTCAATATTTTTTTGGTTTGGCAAAAGAAGCTTATAACAAAAAAGAGCAAGAGTTGGGAAAGGAAAATATGCGTCTGGTGGAGAGATTTTTAACTCTTCAAACGATTGATGTGATGTGGATGAATCATTTGGATGAAATTGATTATCTTCGTGAAGGAATTGGACTTAGAGGTTATGGACAGAGAGATCCGTTGATTGAATATAAAAGGGAATCTTTTACGATGTTTTCTCATTTAGTGGAAAACATTCGTGCCACAATTTCAAGCGCAATTTTCAGGGTTAGTGTTAATGTTTCCGCGAATAATTTTGAGGCACAAGAACAGACTGATTTAACATACAATAACGATAAAGAAAAAATGTCTCAGCAAGAGAATTTTTCCGGGAGTCAAAAATCAGAAGCGTCTTTTCAAAACTCATCCATTCAAGCACCTTTCAAAAATGAAAAAAAAGTGGGCAGAAACGAACCTTGTCCTTGTGGATCGGGTAAAAAGTATAAGAAGTGTTGTGGGAAGTAGGAGCTGAAAAATAAAGCCAGGTAATCCGTAGTTGCGGATTAAAAGGGGAAACCCGTGCGAAGAGCACGGGTTTTTTCTATGCCGAAAACCCCGATCTCGAAATTAATTTCGCTCGTCTGAAGGTCGAGGCACGTGGCGCCTGAGTCCGCAATAAGTTTACATAAGTTGACAAACACTCTTATGAAAAATCTAACGAAAATTAAACAACGCATTCGTAGTGAAATGCGTGGAAAAGTGATGCGCAGTCGCATCGGAGCAGTCGCTGAATTGCTTGCCGAAAATCTCGAAGATAATATCTCCGACGAAATCGGTGAACTGATGGGAAAGCTCACGACGGAGTTATCCGACGAAGAAACGCAAAGTGAAGCGTCGGGCTACGCCTTCGATCAAATCCGGAAAGCTTTGATCGATGAAATCAAAAAGCGACTTAAATAAATATCCCGACCGACGCATGGCGCCGGATGGATATCAGAATATGACATTAATACATCAGCGAAATTAGCTATGGAGAATGGATCTGATGCAATCATTGTTACGGGGAAATGGACAGGACAAAGCCCTGATATTAATGAGTTAAAAGAGATTAGAAGTGCAGTGGGGAGCTTTCCGATTTTAGTAGGAAGCGGTACGGACAAAAATAATGTATCTGAACTTTTTAAATATGCGAATGGAGCTATTGTTAGTACATCGCTAAAAGAAGGAAATATAACCGAAGACGTGAATGTAAAATCATATGCACAAAGAATTGACGAGGAGAAAGTTAAAATTTTGGTGGGTCTGATTAAGATTTAAATGGGCTGACAAAAACAGGGCTGACAAAACAGACTATTGTCTAATTTAGTTTTTTGTTTTATAATTAAAATAGTCTTAAAAATTTTACTGGAAGATATAATTTTTCGGTTTTTTTGAAAATATTTTTTAAGTTTACAAAAATTAGAAAACTAAAACAATTTTTTTTATTTTTTCAATAATGGGAATTTTTTCTAAAATTTTAGGTAAAAAATATTCATATTCAGAGCATTTTATTTCTTTGGATATTGGAACGGAAGTAGTTAAGGCGTTGGTTTTTAAATTGGACGAAGATTCAGGTTTGGGTGTGGTTAAAGGAGTGGGAAGAGCTCGACAGGGGATAAAAGATATGCATAGCGGAGCGGTTTCTGATATTTCCGGAGTTATTGCCAATTGCAAAAAAGCGATTGACAATGCCAAAAATATGGCGGGAATAAAAAGGGTGGAAAAAACAATAGTGGGAATCGCCGGAGAGCTAGTCAAAGGAACCACAACAACTGTTCATTATGAAAGGATCAATTCCGAAATTCGCATTGATGTGCCGGAGCTGAAAAATATCATTCAGAAAGTTCAATGGAAGGCTTTTGACAGAATTCGCCAACAATTGGCATGGGAAACCGGTCATAGCGAGATAGATGTAAAATTGATCAATGCGGTGATTGTGGATGTGAGAATTGACGGATATAAAATTTCCAATCCAGTAGGCTTTCAAGGGCGAGATGTCTCTATCTCGGTTTTTAACGCTTATGCTCCAATGATGCATTTGGGAGCTTTGCAAAAAATCGCCAATGATTTAAATTTAAATTTACTCAATATCGCGGCGGAACCTTACGCAGTAGCACGTTCTATGAGTGCGGAGGATTCAGTTGATTTTAGCGCTATTTTTATAGATATTGGTGGAGGAACAACGGATGTGGCGGTAGTGAGAAACGGCGGATTAGAAGGAACAAAAATATTTGGGTTGGGAGGAAGAGCTTTTACCAAAAGACTCTCCCGAGATTTTAATATCAGTTTTGAAGAAGCGGAAATTTTGAAGGTTAAATATTCTTTGGGGAATTTGAGTCCTGGTTTACGAGCGAAAATTGAAAAAAAGTTTCAGAATGATTGTGAGGTTTGGCTTCGTGGAATAGAGTTGTCTTTGACGGAATTTTCCGAGGCTGATCTTTTGCCGTATAAAATTTTCCTTTGCGGGGGCGGATCCGCTTTGCCTGAGATAAAAAATATATTGCTTTCCTCTCAATGGACAAAGAAATTGCCTTTTGCCAAAGCGGTAAAAGTTAGTTTTCTCCAGCCGAAAGATGTGGTGAATATAATTGATAAAACCGGAGAATTGAGAAATCCTCAAGATATAACTCCAATGGGATTGGCTAATTTAGCGTTAGATCTCATTGGTGAAGAAAAAATGTTAGCAGGAATTTTGAGACAAGCAGTCAGGATGATTCAAAAATGATTTTTCTGTTTTAAAATAGAGAGAATAAATAAGTTTAAACAAAAATAAAAATATGCATCAAACTTTTTATATTGATATTGACGAAGAGATAACTTCAGTGGTGGAAAAGATTAAGAACGCTCAATACAAAGAAGTGATTATAGTGGTTCCCAAAGGAGCTCTTCTCATTCAAAGCATTATCAATTTAATGGTGTTGAAAAAAGAGGCGGATGATTTAAACTTGCAACTTATGATTGTTACTCAAGATAAATTGGGCAAGTTTTTGGTGGAAAAAGCGGGAATTCTTGTTCAGCAGAAAATGGATAATATTGAAGATGAAAAAGAAATGATAGAAGAAAAAAATTTTTATAATCAAGAGAAATTTGAAAATCAAGAAAAAAATGGGGTAGAAATAAATCAAGACAAAACAAAAAATATCGGATCGGAAAATTTTTTTTCTTCTTCAAAAAAACAGGGAGAAGAATTTCTCCAATACCCATTTTCTCAACGGGCAAAAGAGAAAGAAATGGAAATAAAAAAAGAACGCATTGTCAACAAAGAATTAGTTTTGGGTTCGCCCGCCGATTCAATCAAATCTAAGAATGGTTTTTTGTCCGATAATCAAAAATTTTCTCCTGTGCGTCCCAACTTTGGGAGAACCTTGTCCGAAATAGAAAAAAACAAAGCGTTTGAAGAAAGCGAAAAAAAGGATGAATTTCCAAGAGAAAGCAATATTTTTAATCAAGACGAAAAGATAAAAAATTTTTTCTATCCATCCAATTCTTCCGAGAAGTTTGTTAAAAAACAAAATTATTCCCAATCTGATTATGGAGTATCTTCAAAGTTTAAAAAAATATTTTTGAGTTTTCTTTTTTTGGGCATTTTGGCGGGAGGAGGAGCTTTGGCGTATCTTTTTATTCCTAAGTCTTCTATCATTTTGACTCCTAAGATAAAAAATAGAGCGGTGGATTCTGAAATAATGGGAGACATTAATTCTTCTTCGGCGGATTTTGAAAAAAAAGTTATTCCGGCTGAAACTGTAGAGATGGTTAACGAAATTTCAAAAACATTTAACGCTACGGGAGAGAAATCGGTTTCTAATCAGAAGGCGAGTGGAACAATCAAAATTTTCAATGAATATGGAACAGAGGAACAATCTCTCGTGGCAACTACCAGATTTTTGAGTGAAGACGGAAAACTTTTCCGTCTTTCCGAAGGAGTGACTGTTCCAGGAGCGAAAAAAGAAGGAGATAATTTTGTTCCGGGAGAGATAGAGGCGAGAGTTGTGGCTGATAAGCCCGGGGAAGAATTTAATATTGGTCCTGCCAAATTTACAATTCCCGGTTTCCAAGATAGCGGTTTGGAAAAATATACCAAATTTTATGCCAAATCCGAAAGCACTATGACGGGAGGAGGAAAAGAAGAAAAAAAATCCAATTCTGTTACAGAAGAAGATATTCAAAAGGCCAAAGCACAACTATTAAATGAACTCAATCAGTCCGCCGTGGAAAAAATAAAAGAGAAAGCTGGGGCGGAAAAAATAGTTTTGGAAGATGCTATCAATAAGGAAGAAGCGGTATATAAAATTTCTAATTCACCAGGAGATGTGGCAGAATCTTTTCAAATGACGGTTCAAATGAAAGTTTCGGCGTTGGTTTTTTCGGATAAGGAAATCAAAAAAATGGTTTCTTCAATGATTGCCGAAAGAGAAAGTGAATCGGTGAATGTGGACGAGGATTTTATTTCTTTGGATTTTGGCAAGGCTGATCCTAATTTTAGAACCGGATTGATTAATATTAAATTTCATGCAAAAGCGAATCTGATTCCTGATATAAACATAGAAGAAATTAAAAGTAATATTTTGGGTAAAGATGAGGATTATTTGAAAAATTATTTAGACAATTTTCCAGACATTGATGGAGCGAGTATAGAATATTGGCCATCTTTTTTGAAAGGCAGGATACCTTTTCAAGCTAAGCGAGTAGAAATAAGACTTGACAATTAAAAAAAAACAGATTAGACTTGATTAAGTTAAGTTTTTGGTTTGAAAAATGTTTTTTGATTTTTGAAAATAAATTTTAAAAGATTTTGTAAAATAGAGGGATTTTTGTCTTCAAGAATTTGGTCCGGCAATATCTCTTGGCAGAAAAATTTTTGTTTTTTGTCGGGAGAGTTTCCCGTCTTTTTTTGTTTTATAAAAAATATTATTAATGTCTCAAGATAAAGAATTAGTCAAAATGGAAGGAGAAGTCGTGGAAAATTTGCCCAGTGCCACTTTTAAAGTGAAACTGGATAATAATCACGAAATTTTGGCTCATATTTCCGGAAGAATGAGAGTTAACTATATTCGTTTGATTCCGGGTGATAGGGTGATTGTTGAGATGAGTCCGTATGATTTGACTAAAGGAAGAATAGTTCAAAGATTGAAATAGATTTAACAAAATATAATTTAAGAATAAAAGCGGAAAATGCGAAAGAATTTTGTTTTTCGTCAAAATTAATATGAAAGTGAGAGCTTCAGTCAAAAAAATTTGTGATAAATGCAAAGTTGTCAAACGTAAAGGAAAACTTTATGTTATTTGCGAGAATCCAAAGCATAAACAAAGGCAAGGATAATTTTTTTGAAAAAATAATTTCCAATCAAAAAAAGTTAAAATTATGTTAAGAATAGCGGGAATCAATATCCCAGATGAAAAAAGAATAGTAATATCATTAACTTATGTATATGGAATAGGGAATGCTATTGCTTCTAAGGTTTTGAAAGAGGTTGGAGTTGACGAGAATAAAAGAACGAAAGATTTAAGTGCGGAGGAAGAAAATAAAATCCGAAGTTATATAGAGAACAAGATAAAAACGGAAGGAGAACTTAAACACGAGGTGAGAGACAATATTAAAAGACTCAGAGAAGTGAATTGTTATAGAGGAATAAGACATCAGCGTGGTTTGCCTTCTCGCGGTCAAAGAACTAAAACGAATAATCGAACATTGAGAGGCAATGTCAGAAGAACAATGGGTTCAGGAAGAGTGAAAACGGAAAAGACTTAGAAACCGGGATTTTTTGGTTATATTATTTTATATTATTAAAGTTAAGAAAATAAGATTAATGAATACAAAAGAGAAGAGTTTAAAAAAAACTGAAAAAGAAAAAACAACTGAAAAAGTTGAGGTCTTGAAGGTTGAGAAAAAAACTCTAACAGAAAAAAATGAAAATGGGTCAAACGATTCTAAAGAAATTTCGTTGGAAAAAAAGAAAGTTAAGAAGATTAGGAAACAGATTTTGAAAGGTCGCGCGACGATAAAATGTTCTTATAACAATACTCTAGTAAGTATTTCTGATTTAAATGGCAATGTTTTAGGATGGGCATCTTCAGGTCTTTTGGGATTTAAAGGTGCTAAAAAAGCCACTCCTTACGCGGCCACTCAAGTAGTTGCCAATGTTTCTGAAAAAGTAAAAAAATATGGAGTTAAAGAATTGGAAGTTTTTGTCAAAGGAGTGGGAAGCGGACGAGAAGCTTCTATCAGAACTTTGGCAGGAAATGGATTTGATTTGAGTTTGATAAAAGATATAACGCCTATTCCGCACAATGGGTGTCGTCCTAAAAAACCCAGAAGGATTTAATTTTTCAATTTAAAGTGTAAGATAAATAATTTTATGGCTAGAGATATAAATCCAAAATGTAAAAAGTGCCGAAGAGCCGGAGAAAAGCTTTTTCTTAAAGGTGATCGTTGCCAAACGGCTAAATGTGCTATGGTTAGAAAAGCTTATATTCCGGGAGCGCACGGAAAAACGATAAAAAAAAGAGCTTTGAGCGAATATGGGCTTCAACTTCAAGCCAAACAAAAAATGAAAAGAATGTATGGGATTTTGGAAAAACAGTTCAAAAAACATTTTGAAGAAGTAAAAGAAAAAAAAGGAATAACGGGAGATTTGTTTCTTGCCAGGTTGGAAATGCGACTAGATAATGTTGTTTACAGAATGGGTTTGGCTGATTCTAGGGCGTTAGCTAGACAATTAGTCGGTCATGGAATGATAACGGTTAATGGGAAAAAAGTTTCTATTCCTTCTTATGAGACTAAATTGGGACAATTTGTGGCGGTAAAAATCAATAAAGCGGAAAATAAATATTTTAAAAACTTAGAACAGATTGTCAAAAATAAAAAAGATTTTCCTTCTTGGTTGCGAGTGGATTTGTCTAAGTTTTCTGGTGAAGTGACGGCTTTCCCGCGAAGAGAAGAAATTGGCATTAATGTTGATACTCAGATGATTGTAGAATATTATTCCAGATAAAGATAAAAAAATATTATAAATCAGTCAAAATAAGTATATATTATTTTAATAAATAATTGTTTTTGTCTTCAAGACAAAAACCGAAAAAAATGCAATTAATACCTCTTCCTCAAAAAACTAAATATATTCCTGCGGGGGAAAACGCGGGACTAATAGAAATAATCGGTTGTTATCCTGGATACGGGACAACATTAGGAAACGCACTAAGGCGAGTGTTGCTTTCTTCTTTGGACGGATCTGCAATTACGGCAGTCAAGATAAAAGGAGTCAATCATGAATTTTCCGCTATCCCTGATGTTTTGGAAGATGTTATCCAAATTGTTCTTAATTTGAAACAAATAAGATTCAAACTTTTTGACGTTGAAAAAACAACAGCGACATTAAGAGTCAAGGGGGAGAAAAAAATCAATGCCGGAATGATAGAATGTTCTTCCAACTTGGAGGTGGTTAATAAAAATGCTCATATCGCGACTATTACAAAATCTTCCGGAGAATTGGAGATGGAATTTACCATAGAAAAAGGTATTGGTTATGTTCCAGTGGAACAACAAAATAGAACCGATAAAGAAGTGGGTGTGATTGCTTTGGATGCGATTTATACTCCTATAAAAAAAGTCAATTATAGCATTTCCAATACGCGAGTAGGGAAAAGAACCGATTTTGAAAAGATAAGTCTTGAAATTTTGACTGATGGCAGTCTTTCTCCAATAGAAGCTTTTTCTAAAGCAGTGGGTGTTTTGGTAAAACAATTTTCCACAATGGAAAAAATAGGAGAAGAAGATGAAGAACAAGAAAAAAATGATATTTTGGAGGCTAATGAAAAGGAGGAAAAAGAGACAATAGTGAAAAATGAAAAAGAAAAAGCCGAAAAAGAAGCGAAAGAGGAAGAAAAAGAAAAACTAAAACCAAAAGAAAAAGAAATAGTTGAGCTGAAAAATCTTTCTACTCGGACGCTTAATGTTTTGGAAAAAAGCGAAGTTAAAACAGTGGGAGATATCGCCAAATTAACAGAGGAGGAGTTGTCTTCTTTAGAAGGAATGGGAGCGAAAGGTATTAAAGAAATTAAAAAAGCCATTGGAGATTTTGGAATTAATTTAAAAAAAGAGAAATAGACTGTTTTATCTTAAATGAAAAATAAGTTGTTGCAAATAACATAAATTTTTCGAAGGAAATATGAAAAAGTTAAAGAAAAAAAAAGAATTAGGCAGAGAGAAGGATCAAAGAAAAGCTCTTTTTAAAACAATGCTGGGCAGTTTGATTATGCAAGAAAAAATTACCACAACCGAAACTAAAGCCAAAGAATTGAAGAAAAAAATTGATAGAATTATCAATAAAGCTAAATTATCTCAGCAGGAAGAAAAAAAAGTGGCGGTTATTCGGGATATTAAAAAAACAATTCCGGGAATGGCAGTGAAAAAAATTACCGGAGAATTTTTGAAAAAATTTGAAAAAAGAGTAAGCGGATATACACGAGTAGTGAAATTATCCCCAAGAAAAAGCGATTCGGCTAGAATGGCGATTATTGAATTTGTTTAGTTTTAAGGATTAATTTCTAATAGTTCAAAAGAATGCCAAAAGAAAAAAACACAAGAAAAAGCATAACAAGAAAGTATCATTTGTTTGATGCAAAAGAGATGGTTTTGGGCAGAATGGCAACTCAGATTGCAACTGTTTTGCGAGGAAAAAATAAAGTTGATTTTACTCCTAATATTGATGGAGGAGATTTTGTGGTGGTGATAAATTCCGATAGTCTTAATGTTACCGGTCAAAAAATGGAAAAAAAAGTATATAATTATTTTAGCGGTTATCCGGGCGGTTTGCGGACAGTCAAATTGAAAGATAAAATCAAAAAAGATTCTCGCCAAGTGATTCAAGAAGCGGTTTATAAAATGCTTCCCAAAAATAAATTAAGAGACCGAAGTATCAACAGACTTTTTATATATAAAGACGAAAAGCACGAACATAAAATTGAGATAAAACACTAAAATATATGGCAACAAAAAAGATTTTAAAAAAAGAATTAGATCAAAAAGTCAGTGCAGATAGGGAAGAAACTGAAAAAAATGAAATTGAGAAAACCCAACATTACTTTTACGCGGTTGGAAGAAGAAAAACATCTGTGGCGAGGGTGAAAATTTTTCCTAAAAAAAAGAGCGGTTTTTCTTTGCTGATAAATGGTAAAAAAAATGAAGATTTTTTCTCCATTAAAAGATTGATTCCTTTGGCTGAATCTCCATTAACGCTTGTGGGAGAAAAAAACGGTTTTGACGCGGAAGTTAAAGTTTCCGGAGGAGGGATAAACTCTCAAGCGGAAGCAACAAGACTAGCAATAGCTAGAGCATTAGTTGTTTTTGATAAAGATTTTAAAAAGATATTAAAAGCTCAGGGTTTTTTAACTCGGGATTCCAGAAAAGTGGAACGGAAAAAACCGGGCTTGAAAAAAGCGAGAAAATCTCCTCAGTGGGCGAAACGGTAAAATTTGCGTGGTACTTTTTAGTTTTGGTAGGTTCTCTTTAGTCAATTAAAAAACATCCTTTCGGATGTTTTTTAATTGACTATTTCTATATTTTATATGTCTAGTAATACACGCTAAAAAAATTTCCAATAAATCGCTTTTTGACAATTAGCAATAAATTTAGCAAAAATAAACTAAGAAATTGTTTGGCAAGATTGTCTAAAAAATAAAGTTGATTATTTCTTTTTCTTTTTTTTAGAAACGACTTTTTTAGTTTCCGCTTTGGGTTTTTTAGAACGACTTTTCTTTTCTGTCAGAGTCGCTTTTTTTTGTTTGAATTTCTCGGTTATTTGTTTGAATCTTTCTACTCTTCCGGTTGTGTCTAGAAGTTTCTTTTTCCCTGTGTAAAAAGGATGGCAAGCTCCGCAAATTTCCACTTTCATTTCTGAAACAGTGGAACCGGTTTCTATGATATTTCCGCAAGCGCAAATTATTTTAGCGTTGGAATAATATTTGGGGTGAACATTTTTTTTCATACAATTTAATTATTTATGGATTATGAATATAATTTATTTTTCAGTGTTTTTAACTCTCATTGAACTAATCTAGCACATCAATTTAAAATTGACAAGACCGGCAGGGTTTGGTATATTGCTTAGGTATAAGTTTGGATCTTTTTTAGATTCAAATGGATTGGTGGCGTTTTTCTAAAGACATTTGTCGCTCTAGAAAAGAAATTATTTTCTTGGAGTGAAAATGTTTTGATAATGTGCATTTTTTGAAAACATAACTCATATTCTTTTAGATTTTGATCCTGGTTTTGCCAAAGTATTTTTTTCATAAAGTCGTTTTGGCAAAGATATTCAATTTCCGTTTTTTTTAAAAAAACGACAAATAAAAGAATAGCGGAAGCTTGATTTTTCAAGCATTAATAATTTAAGGAAAAAAAATATGAAAAAGATGGTTGAAGAAGAGATTGTCATTGATTCTGAAAAGAAAGTCAAGTTAGAGAGAAAAAGAAATAAATATGAGGAGGATTATTTTTCTCAGATTGATTTTTCTGAAATGAAAATAAGTGTGGAGGATATGTTCAAAAACGGAGTGTATTTTGGTCATCATAAATCTAGAAAAAATCCGCAAATGAATGAATATATTTTCGCCACTAAAAATGGTATTAATATCTTGGATTTGCAAAAAACTGCTCTTAGGTTGAGAGAAGCGATGAAATTTATTGAAGATATTGTTTCGTCAGGTCAAGATATCCTTTTTGTGGGGACAAAAAAGCAAGTTAAAAGAATCATTCAATCAGCTGCTAAAAAATGTGAAATGCCCTATGTTTGCGAGAGATGGCTTGGTGGGACATTCACCAATTTTGAAATAATTTCTTCTAGAACCAGGTATTTAAGAGAAGGAGAGGAGAAAAAAGAACGAGGAGAATATTCCAAATATACCAAGTTTGAAGAAATGAAAAAAGGAGAAGAATTGGAACGAATGGAATTTAGAATGGGTGGAATAAAAAATATGAAGAAACTGCCAGGAGCTATCTTTGTGGTGTCTATTCAGGAAGATAATTTGGCGGTAAAAGAAGCGCTTAAAAAAAATATTCCCATCATCGCTTTGGCAGATACAAATGTTGATATTAGGGGAATAGATTATCCAATTCCAGCCAATGAAGATGCGGTCTCTTCTTTGAAGTTGATGCTTGGATATATTGTGAAAGCTGCTTTAGATGGAAAAAGTCAAATTGGAAAAAAATCGTCAAAAGATCAAAAATAAAGCTGGATTTGGAAATTAGTTTTTTTATAAATCATAACTTGCGCTCTTGGAATAAAATTTTTGAGATACAATTGATTAAATAAAAATATTTTTCAATTTTTGGCGAAGAATTATGAAGTCTTGTATTTTTTTTCGCTAGTTTTTCAAAAAAAACGTGCAAATCCTAAAAATATAAATATTATGAGTTTAGAAAAAATAAAAAGTTTGAGAGAAAGAACTGGATTGGGAATAGCAGATATCAAAAAAGCATTAGAAGAGGCTGAAGGAAATGAAGAAAAAGCAATTGAAATTTTGAGGAAAAAAGGATTGAAAAAGGCCTTGAAAAAATCGGAAAAAAATACTCAAGAAGGAACGATTGCCAGTTATATTCATTCTAATAATCAAGTGGGTGCGATAGTAAAACTTTTGTGTGAAACGGATTTTGTCGCTAGAAACGAGGAATTCAAGACTTTGGCTTCAGATATTGCTATGCATATAGTGGCAATGAATCCACGATATTTGAGGGTTGAAGATGTTCCGGAAAAAATTATTGAAGCGGAAAAAGAAATTTGGTTGGATCAACTTAAAGCGGAAAAAAAACCGGCTGAGATAATCCCCAAGATAATTTTCGGAAAAGAGTTGAAATTCAAACAAGAAATTTCTTTGTTAAGCCAATCTTTTGTCAAAAATCCGGAGCAAACAGTGGAAAATTTAATAGCGGAAAAAATCGCTAAAATGGGAGAGAACATCAGAGTAGGAAGTTTTTGGCGAACAGAACTTTAGTTTTTTATATTAGACCTGTTGCTTAATAATTTACTACTGAAATTTATTAAGTAACAATTCTATTTATTAAGATTTGAGAGATAAAGATGGCAGATCTTATTTTGAAATTATTTTTATGAATAAAATTTTAGTTAGTGTTTATTCTTGGAAAATTCCGATTGTTTTATTGGGAGATTCTAAACTTAATTTAAAAAAAGGAGATAAAGTGATTGCGCGAATAGATGAAAAAAATGAGTTGGGAATCGTGAAAATGGTTGATGACAAAATTTTGGACGAGTCTCAGGGAGAAATTGTCAAAATCGCTCAAGAAAAAGAGATAAAGATTTTTGAAAGATTGGAAAAAGAGAAAGAAAAATTGATAGAATTGTGTCGTCAAAAAGCTAAAGAAAAAGAATTGTCAATGAAATTGACGGACGCGCGAATAAGTCTAGATGAAAAGAGAGTAGTCTTTGTTTTTACCGCTAAAGGGCGAGTTGATTTCAGAGAATTGGTCAGAGATTTGTCAGCTAAAATTCAAAAAACCATTAGAATGCAACAAATTGGCAGTCGCGATGAGGCAAGAAAGTTGGGTGGTTATGGAATTTGCGGAAAAAAATTATGTTGTGTGGAATTTTCCAAAAATATTCCCAGCATTACAACAGATATGGCTAGAATTCAAAAAATTTCTTATCGCAAAGCGGAAAAATTATCGGGATTATGCGGAAGACTTAAATGTTGTTTGTCCTATGAAGCCGAACAATACAAGGAAATGTTACAAGGGATGCCGGAAATGTATAGTATTGTGGAAACAAAAGAAATCAAGGGAACTGTGGTTGAGCTGAACGCCATAAAACAAGAGATACGAATCAAAACAGAAGATGGAAAATATCTAACATTAAAAAAAGAAGATTTATAAATTAAATGGAAACTTTTTATTCAATTTTATTTCCGAGTTTGATTTTATTCAGTTTGACGGGCATCATTTTGTTTTTGGTCAAAAAAGCGCCAAATTTGAACCGGATAGAAAATGAGCAATTGAAAAATTTTAGTTTTGCCGACAATCCCAAAAAAGGATGGCGGAAATTTTTTTGGCCATTTGGAAACAAAAGTCAAAGTGATGGCTCCGGAGGGATGTTGCTTTTTTTGGAAAAGATTTTAAAAAAAATGAAGATTGTTTTTTTAAGGTTGGAGAATAAATTTTCTGGTTGGGCGGAGAAGATAAAAAATAAAAGAAGCGAAAGAAAAGAAAATTTTGAAAAACAAGAAAAAAATTTTCAAGAGCAAGAAAAAATATCGGACAATTTTTCTCGCTTTGAAAGGACGGAAAAAAGGCAAAGTAGGGAAGCGGGGGAAATTGTTGACAGAGAAGACAAGAAAAATATTTTTTTGAAAAATGATTTTTTTGAATGTCAAATGGTTGAAAAAATTGCTGCTAATCCCAAAAATATTAGTTTGTATAAGAAACTGGGCGAATATTATTGGGAATTGAAAAATTTTGATTATGCCAAAGAGTGTTTCAAACAAGTTATGAAAATCAATCCAAGAGACAAAAATGTCAAACAAAAAATGAAAGAAATAGAGAAATTTTTAACCAAAAAAATAGAAAAATAGCAAATATTTTTTTAAGCCTGAGTAGCTCAGCTGGTTAGAGCAACTGTTTTGTAAACAGTAGGTCGTCGGTCCGAATCCGACCTCAGGCTCGGAAAAAAGATGAAAATATAACAATATCAAGCGGGTCGGTGGCGGAGTGGTCAATCGCACCTGACTGTAAATCAGGCGACGTAAGTCTACGGGGGTTCAAATCCCTCCCGGCCCACAGAATAAGTTAGAGAGTTTATAAAGTTAGAGAGTTTTTAAAATTCATAAAGTTGGAGGTTTCTTGCCGTTGTAGCTCAGTTGGTAGAGCATTTCCATGGTAAGGAAAAGGTCCGCAGTTCGATTCTGCGCAACGGCTCAAGTTTGATTTGATGGTTGAGAGAAAGAAAAACAAGTGTTTAATTTTTAATCTAAAAAAACGATATGGCGCGTCAAAATTTGTCTAAAATGAAATGTGAAGTTTGCAAAAGCATCAATTATTTCACCACTAGAAACAAAAAAAAACTAAAGGAGAAATTAGAAATGAAAAAACATTGTCCAAAATGCAAAAAGCATACTTTGCATAAGGAAATGAAATAATCTATCAGTTGTGACTAATGGTTTAAGTCCGTCGCTCGTGAGTGACAAACTGGACTTTTTATGTATTGTGTCTATCTGTTATTAAATAGAATAATTTGCGGGTGTCGTACAGTGGCAGTACGGGAGTCTCCAAAACTTCTAACGGGGGTTCGATTCCCTCCACCCGTGCATAGTAGAAACGCCGGCCGACAAAGCCGGTGTTTTCGTTTCTGTTGCGCCAAAATCGATGAGTTCGAAGGTTGCTTTATTTCCTTTTTTCGGTTTGATATTTTTCACTTCTTCAATGAGCCAGTTAAAAGGCTCTGCCAGCTTGAAATCAATGATTTGCTGGTCTTTTATGGAAATGTTCGAAGTTATAATCGACACAACCTCTTTCTTGATATCAATGCTTCCTGTTTCAAAAATTTCCTTGGCTTTTTTTGTGAAAATTGCAATCTGCTCTATTCGTTCATAAACATCATGATGATTGTCTTTTGCACTTTTGATATTTTCTTCAAGTGTTGCTTCTTCATTACGAAGCTCTGCCAACTTACGATTATATATTTCCTGCGGAATAGCATTGTCAATGAATTTCTCAATCAATGATTCCTGGCGCAATTTATTGTTATTCAAAAAATCCTGATTTCTCTTTTCGACATCGCGCGCGCTTTCCCAATCTCCTTTGCTTAAAAATTTTGCGGATCGCGCCATAATATCAAGAGTCGCTTCGTTGATTTTTAGTTTTGCTAATTGCTTGTCAATTTCTTCAATCAATTTCTCATCGCGCGTATATTTCTGCGAGCATTTGTCTGCGCCTTTTGATTTCGTGCAACGATAATAGATATATTCCTTGCCGCTCTTTTTCTTTTTGATTTCGGCGGTTATTTTCAAACCGCACTCGCCACAAACAAGATTTCCACGGAAAGGAAAATCCAGCACATTGCGACCGACAATGTGTTGGCGTGGATTGAAAATTTCCTGAACAGTATCAAAAAGATTTTTAGAAACAATCGGCGCATGGATTCCTCTGTGGATTTGATCGTTCCAGCGGAAATATCCGTAGTAAATCGGATTTTTGAGAATATTATAGATTTGTCCGTTATAAACTTTCTTTCCGTTTCTTGAGCGAAATCCGTCTTGATAAAGTTTATCGGTTATTTTTGGCAATGAATAATTTCCGGTGGCATAAAGCCGGAAAGCTTCTTTGACAAAATGAAAGCGTTCCTCGTCGATGAAAATCTTTTTAGTTTTATAATCCATCAAATATCCGATTGGGGGAGTAGCTGGAAATTCTCCGCGGCGTATCTTTTCAGCTTGCCCGCGTTTAACATTTTTTGAAAGGTCACGTATAAACTGGGAAGCCATTGAGAATTCAATGCTGGCCATCATGATATTATCGTCTGAATTATAATCCCTATCGAAAGTTTTTATTTGCTTTATGGTGTTATTTTGAAGCATCCATTTGATAGTTCCTTCATTGACGGGATTTCTCGCGAGACGATCAATTTTCCAACAGAGAATTCCTTCATAGGTGCCCTTTTCAAATCCTTTAATCATTTGATTGAAAATAGGCCGACCAGGTTTTTTGGCGGTTTTGGATTCTTCCAAAATATCGACAATCTGAAGATGTTCGCGCTTAGCGATCTCTTTCATCTCAATGATCTGAGATTGGATTGAAAGCGCTTGTCTATCTTCGCTTTCGGTAGATTTTCGCGCATAGATTACAAATTTCATGATTTTGAAAAATGATATATTATGCCGAATATGACCATGATAACAAGGTAGGCGATAAAGTCGGAAGGCGACCAATCCCATATCGGCTTCGCCCCTTTATATTTGTGTCTTCGATAATACATATTTTTGCATAACAAAAGGCGCCACTCGCTGTACACAGTCCCTTTCGGAAGCCGTACGAATGACGCCATTTCCCGGAACGATGCAATGCATCGCTCCAGGCTTCCGATATTGAACTGTGTACATTTATATAGGCTCTAGACCATCAGAAACTATGTTAAAATAGTAGTATGATGCTCAAGAAAGCCAAATTAACGAGTTACCAAATTAAAAAAATTATTGAGTG
>PFHO01000030.1 GCA_002782345.1 Candidatus Moranbacteria bacterium CG_4_8_14_3_um_filter_34_16 | reverse complement strand
CTGATTGAATATTTTTATCCTACAGAATTGTAAACAACGCTCTAATTTCTAACAACGTATTCAATAAAAAATTGCTAAAATACAACTGGCTAAGTTTAAATCAATCCAAAGTTATTTTCTAAATCTATTCTGTTTAAGCGGTTTTTTAGTGTTAAATTTGGCTTATTTGCTGACTTAATATTTTTTTAAATTTGTTTTTAAGTTAAAAAATGGAAAAAAGAAAATTAAAATATTTTTTATTATTGATAGAATTTTTTTTAGTGTTTGTTTTAGGGGGGATTATTTTTTATTCCAACAATCAAAAATTGAAAGTTATTTTTTTTGACATTGGACAAGGAGACGCGATTTTGATTGAGAAAGGATCAACGCAAATTATCATTGATGGCGGACCGGATGGATCTAAAATGATGGAAAAATTGGGCAAATTTGTTCCTTTTTGGGATAGAAAAATAGAAGTGGTTTTTGCAACTCATCCAGACGCGGATCATATTTCGGGACTGGTGGAAGTTTTGGAAAATTATGAAATCGGGCAATTGATTGATAATTCTTTTGAAAGCGATTCAAAAGTGTATAAAAAATATAGAGAAACTTTTCAAGAAAAGAAAATATCTCGTTTGAAAGGAGAACGAGGTTTGGAAATCAAAAAAGAAGATATGCGAATGAAAATAATTTATTCAGCGACAATCAATAATGTGGCATCTAAAGATTCTAATTCTGGCAGTTTAGTAATTAGATTGGATTTTGGAGAAAATTCTTTTCTGTTTACCGGAGATTTTCCGATAGAAAAAGAGGAACTATTATTAAATCAAAAGGAAGATATTGAAGCGGATGTTTTGAAAGTTTCTCATCATGGATCCGCTTATGCCAGCGGTGAAAAATTTTTGGAAAAAGTTCATCCGCGAGACGCAATAATCTCAGTAGGGAAGAATAATCGTTATAATCATCCGGCGAAAGAAGTTTTAGAAAGATTGAAAAAAATCGGAGCTAGAATTATGAGAACTGATGAAAACGGTGATATTGAATACGATTGTTTTAGACAAAAAGGATGTTTTTTGTCTTTGGAATAATTTTTTTATTTAAAATCTAATTTTTTTGAAATCGCTTTCTTTTTTTGAAAAAATAAGATAAAGTAGAAGAAGACTTTTAAAGGGAATAAATTTGAAAGGAATATCAATTTCTTTTGAAATATTTTCAAAAGAAATAAATTAAATTTATGCGAGAAGACATTTTGGAAACCAAACTGGAAAAATTGAAAAATATCCAAGATTTTGGAATGGATTCTTATCCGGAAAAATGCGAACGGTCATTGACGAATGCCGAAGCGTTGGAACGGCTTAGCGAAATTTCCGCCGGGGATCCGGCGAATATAACTTTAGTTGGAAGAGTAAAATCTGCTCGACCGATGGGCGGATCAACTTTCGCGCACATTGAAGACGGAACGGGAAAGATTCAAATCTTTTTGAATAAAAAGAATATGGATGAGGCGAAGTATAAATTATTCGCTAAAAATATTGAGATTGGGGATTTTGTGCAAGTGACAGGGAAATTGTTTTTAACCAAACAAAAGGAAAAAACTTTGGAAGTGCGCGATTGGAAAATATTGGCCAAAAATATCCGACCGATTCCGACGGAATATTTCGGACTCAAGGATGAAGAGGCACTCCTACGCAAACGTTATTTGGATTTAATGATGAACGGCGAAACGCGCGAGCTATTCCGCAAGAAAAATATTTTTTGGCAAACTATTCGTCAATTTTTAGTGAAAGAAAATTTTTTAGAAGTGCAGACTCCGGTTTTGGAACATATTCCCGGGGGAGCGGAAGCGGAACCTTTCATAACTCATCACAACACGCTTGATCAAGATTTTTATCTTCGCATATCTTTGGAACTTCCACTCAAAAGACTTTTGGTGGGTGGATATGAAAAAGTTTTTGAAATTGGCAGAGTTTTTAGAAATGAAGGAATTGACAGAGAACACTTGCAAGAATTTGATCATATGGAGTTTTATGTCGGCTATTGGGATTTTCAAAAGGGACTGGAATTTAGTGAAAAGATGTATCAAGAAATAGTAAAGAAAGTTACCGGTGGACTTATCACGGAATATGAAGGCGATAAAATTGATTGGAATCAGAAATTTCCCATAGTGGATTATTTCACTCAATTCAAAAAAGAAACCGGCTTGGATTTGGATGAAGATTTGACAGTTGAAGAGCTGAAGAAAAAAGCCGATGAGTTGAGGATAAAATATGAGCCGGGTTATTCCAAGGGTCGTATGATTGACACTCTCTACAAAAAAACTGTTCGGCAAAAAATGATTCAACCTTGCTTTCTTGTCGGGCATCCTTTGGAGGTTTCGCCATTGGCTAAAATTGATCCGAAAAATCCCAAAAAAGTTTTGCGTTTTCAAATAGTGGCGGGAAAAAGCGAACTTTGCAATGCTTTTTCCGAACTCAATGATCCGATTGATCAAAAAAATCGTTTTATTGAGCAAATGAAAGCGCGTGAAGGCGGAGATAAAGAAGCGCAAATGCTGGACGAGGATTTTGTGGAAGCGTTGGAATATGGTATGCCACCCGCTTTCGGTTTTGGAATGAGCGAACGACTGTTTTCATTTTTAATGGACAAGTCAATCCGTGAAACGGTGATTTTTCCGCCGATGAAATCAAAAGAATAAATTTTTTTAAAAAAGCGATATGAAAATAGTAACAGATGAAATTTCAAAAAAAGAATTGACGGAAATGTCCAAAAAAATGTTTGGCAATTTAGTAAAAGCGGTGGTAGATATTGAAAAAAGAATTATGGCAATTGACGCTGATTTGCATGCCGATGAAGAAGCGTTGCTTTTGGAAAACGGATCGGCGCAAAAAGATCTTTGGGGAATAAATTTTTATCCTGAATTGGAAGGGGAAGATTTTGTGGAATTTGATTCAATGATCAATTTGCGGCCGGCGCAAGGTAATTGCAGTCGAGGAATAGATGATGAAAAAATTCGAAAAAAGATTTTAGAAATAATCAATAAGCTAGTGAAAAATAATGGAATATCAGCATAAAAATTTAGCTAGTGGCGGTTGGCAAAAGCTGTCTTTTTTTGAACAAATGGCGAATATTGGCAGCGAGGTTGAACGGACGATAAAATGGAAAAATAAAGGCAACGCGGAGTATAGCCGATTAGCTTTTGGGCGCGCGTTGGAACTTCTAGATTTAACGATTGATAATGAAAAAAGTCCAAGTCGTTTGAAAGAATTATTGCGAATGCGAGAAATGTTGGCGGATTATTTTGCTTTTGATAATGAATACAAATCAACTGATAAGGGATGGCAAAATTATTTTTATGCCTTTAATTTTGTGGCGAGGATTAATTTGTAATTTTTGGAATAAGTTGGATTTTAATTTACTAGTTTAAATTTTATGTTAGATATCAAATTCATTCGCGAAAATGCGGACAAAATCAAAAAGACCATCAAAGACAAAAACATTGACCTTGATTTGGGTAAGCTTTTGAAAGTAGATAAAAAAAGAGTGGAATCTTTGCAACAGATTGAATTTTTGAGCGCGGAGAAAAATAAACTCAATGAACAAATGCAATTGAGCCAAACTAAAGAGGAGTGCGAATCAATCATTGAAAAAGGGAAAGCGGTGAAAGAAAAAATGGTTGAAGCGCAACCGGAATATGAAGAGTTGAAAAAACAATTTGACGCGCTGATGACTCAAGTTCCGACTGTTCCTTCGGAAGACACGCCTATTGGAAAAGATGACAGTGGCAATGTGGAGGTTTATCGCAAAGGTGAAATTCGCAAGTTTGACTTTACTCCCAAAACGCATATTGAACTGGCGGAAAATTTAGATATTATAGATTTTGAAAAAGGGGCCAAGGTTTCCGGTTATCGTGGATATTACTTAAAAAATGAAGGCTCGCTTTTGGTGATGGCATTGATGATGTATGCGCTTAACAAAATGGTGGAAAAAGGTTACACACCGATCATTCCGCCGACGCTCATTAAAGGTTTTGCTCTTTTTGGTAGTGGCTATTTTAAGGGTGTGGAATATGACAGCGCGACAGACAACATCTATCAAATTGCCACGCGCGACAAAGAAATGGATGGTGCGGATTCAAAAGAAAAGAAATTTTTGGTAGGCACGGCCGAGCCGTCACTGCTGGCGTATTTTTCCGATGAAATGTTTGATGAAGGGAAATTGCCAATCAGAGTTTGTGGATTTTCACCGTGTTATCGCAGTGAAATTGGAGATTATGGCAAAGACAATAAAGGACTTTACCGCGTGCATGAATTTTTCAAAGTGGAACAGGTGGTGGTTTCAACGGCGGACATTGACGCCTCAACCAAGTTACAAGAAGAAATGGTGGGAATTTCCGAAGAGATGCATCAAGAGTTAGGTTTAGCCTATCGCAAATTGCAAATTTGCACCGGTGATATGGCGCCGGGAAAATATCGCGCTTTTGATTTGGAAGCTTGGATGCCGGGACTAAACCGCTGGGGAGAAACCGGTTCAGCCTCCAATTTTGTTGATTGGCAAGCGAGACGTCTTAATGTAAAATATAAAGATAAGGATGGTAACAAAAAATTCGCTTATCTTCTCAATAATACTGCTTTGCCATCCGTGCGACCACTGATTGCTATTTTGGAAAATTATCAAAATGAAGATGGATCGGTAACAGTGCCAGAGGTTTTGAGAAAATGGATGCCGGGAGGGAAAGAAAAAATTCAAAAAAAGAAAATTGAAAATAGCGAGATAATTAATTAATTTTTGAAAAAAAGTATGAAAAAAAAGATCAACATTATTTAAATTCAAAAAAAGAAAATTGAAAATAGCGAGATAATTAATTAATTTTTGAAAAAAAGTATGAAAAAAAAGATCAACATTATTT
>PFHO01000026.1 GCA_002782345.1 Candidatus Moranbacteria bacterium CG_4_8_14_3_um_filter_34_16 | reverse complement strand
TGGCGTCATTTTTTTCATAATATCTTTTCTGTTTTGTGTGTCTATTTCAGAATTGCCAATATATTTTTTTTCCACAAATTCTTCCAATTTTAAAGCACCATCTTCACTAGTAAAAGTTACATTGTAGCCCGGCACCATTACGGGACCGGTCAGCGCTAAAATATCATTAAAAACATTAGTATTGACCGCAATTACTCCGTCAAAATCCGATTTTTTTCCGGCCAACCGATAAAAATATTTGGCTTTTTCCACATTGGTTGGAAAATCGGGAGAAAAATTGGAATCGCGAAATTTCCATTTTTTAATTTGCATCATTCTGGTAAATGGATATGGCGGTTTTATTTTCGCGGTTATTTTTTGGTCCAACAAATTGGCATCTTCAAAAAAAGTGGAAACCACTTCGCCGTCCTTAATTTTCAAAGTGGCGTATTGACCTAAAAATCCGCCTCCGGGACGAAGTTCCATATTGTTTTGAAGAAGAATCAAAAAATTTCTCGTTTGGCCGTCTTTCTTGAAAAAATTTTGGGCTAAGGTGTTTATCACATCCAATTGTTTTTTTTCATCGTCGGGAATAAACAAAAAATCGGAAAAATTATTCACTAACGACAAAGATTTCAAAGCGATAATTTTTTTGTGAGCCGTGGCAAAATTAAATAGATAAAAAGAACCTGACGCTAAAAAAAGAACGATTAATCCGACAATAATTATTTTTCTGGTAAAAATTTTTTTTATTTTTTTATGTGTTTTAAAATCATTAGAAAAAAGAACTTAATTTTTATAAAAATTTTATCTAAAAAAACAGGCTTTACGTTTTTCTCAAACAACTTTTACAATTTTACCTTGAAATCAAAAAATTGGCAAAGGCTAATTTTGGCGTTATAATAAGAAAATAGAGATCTCAAGTCACTGAAGAATGCTATTTTTAAGGTTTATCCTGTTTGAGCGGTTTGCAAACGTCCAAAAATTTGGCTTATTCGCCGTTGATCGGAGACGAAAGTTTTTGGGTATATTTGCGTGCCAGCAAGTTATAAACCGAAAAAATAACATCTTTAGTGGTTTCAGATCTAAACTAATGGGCAATTGATTTTTAGTGATTTTCCAATTAAAAATTCAACCATAAAATTGTCCAGGAATAATTTTTAAAATTTAACTTCTGTGGAAAAAAAATCATTTGATTTTTTGATGACTTGTCTGGGAATTTTTTGGCTAGGCATGGGATTTGGAGGACTAATCCTGGCTTTTTTAGGTCTTTTTTATTGGCAATTTTTATCTTTTTATTTTATTTTTTGGGGAATCGCTTTCGGATATTTTCTCAAAAAAAAATCTTTCCGTCTTTTTTGGAACAAAGAATTTTCTTTCATTTTAGCGCTGTCCTTTGTTGTTGTTTTAATTTTTTCTTTTTTTTCCACTCCTTCCATCTTTACCGGACGAGATCAAGGATCATTTTCCAACGCCGCTATCGCTCTTTCTCAAAATCACTCTGTTAAATTCAGTTTTCCAGTGCAAAAAGAATTTTTTCAAATTTACGGTCCCGGGAAAGCGCTCAATTTCCCCGGTTTTGATTATACCAAAAATGGAGAACTCGTGTCTCATTTTCTTTTTGGTTATATCGTTTGGCTGGCAATTTTCTATTCTTTTTTGGGACTAGGAGGATTGATTTTCGCCAACGCGCTGGCATTTTTTCTTTTTTTGCTTTCTTTTTACGCAATTGCTAGAAATTATCTTTCTTTTTCCTCCGCGCTGACAGCTTTTTTCCTAATAATCAGCTCTTTTGTTTTTTCATGGTTTTTCAGATATACTTTGAGCGAAAACCTGGCGTTATTTTTGGTTTGGTTTGGCATTTTTCAATTCTTGCTTTTGAGAAAAAAAAATCTTCCCTCCACTTTGGCAAAATGGGGAGTTTTTCTTTCTTTCGGATTCTTATTTTTCACTCGCATAGAATCCATCGCTTTTATTTTTGTTTTAGCCGTTATTTTTTATGTTCAAAGAAAGAAAGATAATTTTAAAAACATTTTTATTCTAAAAAGCATTCTTCCCCCCTTATTGCTTTTGGGAGGAATATTTTGGCTCAGTTTCCCCGTTCATCTTCATTTTTACGCTTCTTTCGCCAAAGGATTCTTGAAATCTGTCGGCTTTTTGGGCGGGAATTTGGGAGAAAAAATTTTAGAGGGAAATTCGGTTTTGAATGTTTTCCGTCTTGCCGAGACATATTCTTTTTTGTCATTTTTATTTTTGGGTTTTGGCGGATTTTTTTATTTTTTGAAAAAGAAACAATTGAATGTTTTGATTCCCTATTTTATCCTTCTGCCTTCTTTTTTCTATTTGATTAATCCGGCCATTTCCTCCGATCATCCTTGGATGTTGCGTCGCTTTGTTTTTTCCATTATTCCTGTTAGTATTCTTTTGAGCGTTATTTTTTTGGATGTTTTTTTCCAAAAGAAAAAATGGATTTTTTTCGTTCTTTCGGGTGCTCTTTTGGTTTCCAATTTGACTGTAACTTGGCCTTCTTTTCGTTTTCAAGAAAACAAAAATTTAATGTTTCAAATTGAAAAAATAAGTCAAAATTTTTCCTCTCAAGATTTAATTTTAGTGGATAGACTGGCTACTGGAAACGGATGGTCAATGATGGCAGGACCGCTAAACACTTATTTCGGGAAACAAGCCGTTTATTTTTTTAATCCCGATGATTTGGAAAAAATAGACCAAAAAAAATTTTCCCGAATTTTTTTGATTATTCCGGATGAAAATTTGAAAAATTATCAAGAAAAAAATTGGGCGAAAAAAATGATCCCCGTTGAAAATTACGCGCTGGAAAATAATCATCTGACAAGCAAATCTAAAAATAATTTTGAATTTCCTGTTTGGCAAACAAAAAATGTTCACGGAAAAATATATTTGCTAAATGAAAAATAATTATGTTTGATTTAACTCCCCAAATTAAATTGGAAAAAAAAGATCGCGTCCTTTATTTTTGGCTCAGAATAAGCCTTTATTTGATAGCATTGCTTTTTTTTGTTTTTATTCTTTTCTCTATTTTTTTTCCCAACCGCCGTTATATTTTTTCTTTTGAAACAATTCATTCGGAAAAAAACACTCTGCCTCAACCCTATTTGAAAGATAATTCGGAAATCAACCAAAAAGAAATTAAAAAAGAAGGCTTTTTTTTCTCCGCCATTCCTTTGGGATCCTATTCCAAAGTCAAAATCAATCTCAAATCAAGCAAAAATTCTTCTTTGCCGTCCGTTGAAATTTTTGCCAAAAAATCCTATCGCGCTTTTTCTTATCCGGAAGACAAACCTTTTGGATTCAAAAATGGAACACTGATTAAGAATGAAGCCGATTATTTTATAATCTCCGAAGAAAAAGCGCGAAAATTTTCTTCGCCAGAAACATTAAAAAATTTGGGTTATTCGCCGGAACAATTTATGAATGTTTCCAAAGAAGAATTGCACTATAATCTTTCGGGAAATGATATTTCCTTTCAAGATTCTTATCCTAACTCGTCTTTATTAAAAATAGAAGACAACTTTTATATTCTGGAAAATCAAACTTTGAAAAAATTTTTTTCGCGCGAAGCTTTTCTTTCTCAATACGAAGAAAACCAAGCTATCGTTAAAAATCCGGATTTTTTAAATATATTCCCGGTCTCCGAGCAACCAATCGGATTTGCGGATGGGACTTTGGTTTCCAATGGAATCTCGGTTTACATAATCAGTTCCGGAAAAATTTTCCCCATTAACAATCCCGAAACTTTTCAAAATAAAGGTTTTCTTTGGGAAGACATTATCCCGATCGGAGAAGATGAAATGGGATTTTATGAAAAAACTAAACTTTTTACCATATATTCCCCTCATCCGGACGGAACGGTTTTTCAATCGCAAGAAAATTCTCAATATTATTTGATAAAAGAAAATAAAAAACATCTTTTGCCTTCGGAAAAAATCGCCCAATCTTGGTTGAAAAAGTCACTGGTAAAAGCAACCATATCCGACACCATAAATTGCCAACTCAAAAAAAATGGAACTTTTCGTCCCGCTTATTCTTGCGAAATGATCCTTGCTTCTTTTGAAAACTTAACCAATTCCGAATACCAATTTCAGCTTGTTCCCGCCGATGATTTTCAGGCTTCTTCGTTGGAAGTGATTTTCAAAAAAGATTGGAACATTTCAAATTTGAAAATGTCTCTTTTGGATATATTTAACAAGATAATTTTGCGTTATGGAATTTCAATTTCAAAATAGAAAAAGAATGTATTTGATTTTATACAAGCTTATTGCGGATTTTCTTTTTCTGTGGCTTCTTTTTTTGACATCTTCTTTTTTGGCAGAAAGTGTTTTACCGGGAATTATTTCCTCCCATTTTAGTTTTACTCGTTCCTTTTTAATTCTTTTTGCCACAATGACAACACTTTTTATTTTGGGGAATATTTTGGAGATAAAAATTGAAAAAAAATCAATCTCAAAAAAAACAAAATTTATCGTAATCTTTTTTTCTTCATTTTTGATTTTTAACTCTCTTTTTAAACTTAATTTAGAACTTAATTTCGCAATTCTTTTTTTATCTCTTGCGACGATATTTTTCCTTTTTAAGGTTTTATTCGCAAAAGATAAATCTTAATCTTTAAGGAAGATAAAGTTTAAAAAAAAATTTTCAAAAGTTTCCGCTTATCCTTCTTTCAAAAAATTTAAAGTTTCCTGAGCGCATTTTTCCCACGAAAATTTTTCCACCTGTTTTTTTCCTTTTTCAACCAGTTCTTTTCTCAGTACGGAATCTTTCAAAACACTTTCCAATTTTTCTTTCAACTCTTCCGCATTATATCCGTTAAAATAAAGCGCCGCCTCTCCCGCCACTTCTGGAAGAGATGAATTGAAAGAAGTTACCACCGGAACTCCCGCCGACATTGCTTCCAAAAT
>PFHO01000071.1 GCA_002782345.1 Candidatus Moranbacteria bacterium CG_4_8_14_3_um_filter_34_16 | reverse complement strand
TGATGAAGAATTGCCTCTCAAGAAAGATATTCGCCACCTTTCCCATTTCATAATCATCGCTGTTTTCGTCATTGGAGCTGTCTTATTCACAATCGGAGTTGGTTACGGGCATTCATTAAGAGAATTACTCGCCACTATTGTGGCTGTGTCTGTTTCTGTTATTCCAGAAGGACTGCCTATTGTGGTCACATTAGTTTTGGCAACAGGTGTTTGGCGGATGGGAAAACGCAATGTGCTGGTCAAAAAACTTCAAGCGGTAGAAGCTTTGGGGCAGACGGATGTGATTGCGTTGGACAAAACAGGCACGGTGACTAAAAACGAATTAGTGGTCAAAGAGATATATGTGGATGGTAAATTATTTTTCGTGAAAGGAGTTGGTTATGAACCAAAAGGGGAAATTGAATTAAACGGAAAAATAATTGAGCCACTCAATCACCCGGAATTATTGCTGGCCGGAAAAATCGGGGCATTGTGTAGCAGTGCTCGTCTGGCACTTGATAGCAACCGCGAGGCTTGGATAGTATCTGGCGACCCCACTGAAGGCGCGACACTGGTAATGGCGGAAAAAATCGGTTATCGCAAGTCTGATTTGGAAAAAGAGTTTATTAAAGTTGAGGAAAAACCGTTTGATTATAAGTTGAAATATCACGCAACTCTCTATGAGGAAAAGGGAAAGCATTTATTGATGTTGGTCGGCGCTTCGGAGGAAATTTTGAATATTTCGGAAAAAATATGGAGTCATTCCAGAGCGCATATACTCACTGACAGTAAAAAAGAAAAATTAAAAGAAGTCTTTTCTAAAATGTCTGAAGGGGGATTACGAATGGTCGCGCTGGGGATGAAAAAGATGGAAAAAGGAGAAATAATTCCTGAAAAATTATCCGTAATTGAGTTTGTCGGATTTTTGGGCATAGAAGATTCACCACGAATGGAAGTCAGAGAAGCGGTGAACAAAGTGGAGTCAGCAGGCATCAAATTGGTGATGATAACCGGCGACCACAAAATTACTGCCAGAGCTATTGCTGAAGAAGTTGGAATTTGGAAAAGGGGAGATGCTATTTTAGAGGGAAAAGATGTTGATAAGATGACCGAGCGGGAATTATCCGAACACATGGAAAATGTTAGTATTTTTTCTCGAGTGACACCTCTTCATAAATTAAAAATAATCAATGCTTATAAATTGGCAGGCAAGACGATAGCGATGACTGGGGATGGAGTGAATGATGCTCTGTCATTGATTTCGGCTGATGTGGGAGTGGCGATGGGAAAAATTGGAACTGAGGTTGCCAAGGAATCATCCGATATTGTTCTTTTAGACGATAATTTTGGCAGTATCGTTTCTGGCGTGGAAGAAGGAAAAAATATCTACAAAAATGTTAAGCGAGTTATTTTGTATCTTTTTTCCACTAATTTGGGAGAGGCGCTGACGATTATTGGTGCGATTCTTTTGAGTTTTCCGTTGCCAATTTTGGCGGCTCAAATTCTATGGCTTAACTTGGTGACGGACGGATTTTTAGATGTAGCGTTAGCGATGGAACCCAAAGGAAAAAATCTTTTGAGAAAAAGATCTATTCAAAACAAATCAAGTCTTGTGGATAAATTGATGGTTCTTCGGATGTTCACTATGGCCTTACCAATGGTAGCTGGAACGCTGTATCTGTTTGGTCAAAACTATGAGGCTGATCTGCAAAAAGCTTGGACAATCTCTCTCACGACATTAGCGGTTTTCCAATGGTTTAATGCTTGGAATTGCCGAAGCCAAATCAAATCAATTTTCGCTTCCAATCCTTTTTCTAATAGGTTTTTGGTGGGAGCGACTGGAATTGTTATTGGACTTCAATTACTGGCGGTGTATAATCCTTTTTTTCAAAAAATATTACGGACCGTTCCATTAGACGGGAAAGATTGGCTTGCAATTGTTGGTGTTTCGTTTTCAATTGTTATTGTTGAGGAATTGAGAAAATTGGTGAGAAATAAGATATTTGGCTAGTACGGGCAAAAGTAGGGTGGACTTATACATTGGTTTGACACCATGACACCAAAAAGATAGAATTAATTTATAGTGTTCTAGTATCCAAAAATGAAAAATCTTGTTAGAAATTAGAGCGTTGTTTGCAATTCTGTAGGATGAAAAGTGTTTTTCTGTTCTTAAGGAGCAGAAAAATATTGTAAAATTATGACAAATATGCTTGAAAATATGATAGCTGTTGCCAAGAAAGCTGGAAAGATAGTTCTTAACTATTATGATCAGGATTATGAAGTTACGACAAAATTTAATGATCCAAAAGTATTTTTAACAACAGCTGATACTGAATCAGAAAAATATATTATTCATGAACTCACAAGAATTTTTCCTGATTATCAAATTGTTTCCGAGGAAAAAGGTAATAATGCCATTGATTTTTCCAAAAACGTGTTTATTGTAGATCCTCTTGATGGAACAAGGCAGTTTGTACAGCACAAAAAAAATTTTTCTGTAATAATAGGTTTGTGTTCAAATGGAATTCCTTTGGCTGGAGTTGTGTATCTGCCGAAATTAGATGAAACATATTTTGCTGAAAAAGGTTACGGTGCATATATTGAATATAAAGGTAAAATATCTTCCATACATACGCTTAAGCAAAATTCTTTGCAAAGAGCTCGCGTTTTTAATAGAGAACCGCATCATGAAGGAATTCAAAGTGTTAAATTGGATGCTTTGCCTGCGAAAAAAACAGTTTTAGATAGTGCGACTGGTTACAAAATTTGCTTAATTGCGAAAGGATATGCTGAAATATTTATTAATACATCACAGCGAACTTCAAAATGGGATATTTGCGCCCCTCAAATAATCCTAGAAGAGGCTGGTGGAAAAATGACGGAATTTAGCGGAAATCCGATTGACTATAAACTGCCTTCTGGTAAAATAAATCCATTGTTTTTTGCAACCAATGGTGATTTGCATTCTGTGGTACGTAATTTTGTAAGCAATTAATTTTTTAATTTATTAGACTTGTTGCTTAATAAGAAATTTGCTATATATAGTATGGTTTAGAAAAATTTCTATATTACATATTGTGAAAAATTTTATAAATCTTTATTAATCAACAATTCTATTAGAACAATCTTATGAAAGAAGGTGGACCAACCCTTAAAGGGATAAGTTTGCAAACAGAGAAAGTCAAAATGAAACTTGAAACGAAAGAATCGCCCGAAAAACAACTTGAGGAATTACTTACAAAAGGTGAAATTGACGCTTTTTTTGCCCAAGCTATTGACTATGCTATTTATGACCCACAAATTTTTTCTCAATTTTTAAGAAAACTATTTGCTGAAAAATTTCATGGAGAAGCCTTAGCCCACCAAACACCTGATGATAGATTATTTGTTTTAGGCGCATTTACAAGTCAATATATGCACATTGAAGGAAAGCCTGATTTTAATAAACGACAAGAGCAACTCTTACAAAAACTCAAGGAAACAAAAGAATTTTATGATTTAATGAAACAAAGAAAACAAATAGTACAAGAAAACGGCGAAAAAATATTTAATAAATTACAAATCCAAGAGCATGATGATCTTCTGCCAAGACAAGAGCTCAGGGAATTGATAGATATGTTTACTAATAATATAGAAGATCCGAGAATTTTGGATTTTTTAACTCATTATTATCTATATGCACGGGGTGAATTTAATATGCCAAATTCTTTAGACGGTAGATCTGCAGGAAAACAGGATAAAAAATATATAGACCGACTAAATGAACGTTTGAAGAGTATAAGGGAGAATCCAGAGGAACTGAGAAGTGTACTAAATGTGTTATCCAAAAAAATTCGCACAACAATAGAAGAATCAAACGATCGTGAAGTTATCGCCACGACAAATCAGAAAAATTTGACAGCTCCGCCTACTTGCACGCTTGCAGAAGGTGATTTTTTACATGGTACTTCAATTAGTACACTTGATCAAGTGAGGAAAACAGGTTTTTTATGCCGTGAAGTGCAACATCCAGAATATGCCAAAGAATCAATGTCATTAAATTGGGGTGGATCGATTTCTTTTGGTAGACAAACGAAAGGCGAAATTTTAAATAGAAACAGAGAAAGAACTAATTACGCGAATCCATTCATTGGATATCTTAATAGAAGTAGTTTTTTAGGTCGATACATGGGCAATGTTGCGAGTAAATATGGCGCGTATGATGGAATTATCAGACATTATCTACGAACCGGAGAAAAGGTGACAAAAAAAACAAAAGACGAAGAATTAGAAGACAGAAAAAAACATTTATTTGATATTAAAGCGGCCGGGGATGACGCAATAACATATATTTTGCGCGAACAAAAAAAATCCTATATTATGGATGCAGGGACAGCCACTAGACACTCCGACGAGTACGGTGTTGGCATAGGAGTATCGAGCACAGAAATAAAAGGTGTGATTGTTGATGCAACTAGCGAAATCGCTATAGAAAAAGTCTTCTCCGAACTTTGTAAGTATTCCTTCTATATTCCAGTATACGATTCTGAATCTGGGACATGTATAAATGAAGAAATGAAGAAACTTTATAAATAAGGAGTTCTAGATTTTTGGCAGGCACCCTTACCCCTCTGCCCAAAATCAAAAACAAAAAAACTTATTTATTATTTTATTTTTATGTATCAAATATCGAAAGAGGTTTTTCAATCTGAAACAAGCATGTGTAAAAAATTAGCCCTCAAAAATGGTAATCGTTGCAACTGGGGTGAATGTGATAAGTGCGGTGTAATACCATTGTTGCATAAATTATACGAGGGCAAATTTTTAGAAGACAAAACGGAAATACGGAATGCCAAAAATAAAATAATTTCGTAAAACATTGTCCAACTAACTATGTCCCTGTCAACTCTCTTCAAT